>JAEYNI010000362.1 GCA_023412635.1 Bacillota bacterium | reverse complement strand
AGGGAAGCGATGAAGCCTTCGAGTTTTACAAAAAGGCCTTTGACGCCAATATTGGTTATCAGGATGTAGATGAAAATGGCATGGTCATTCATAGAGAGCTTGATGTGTTGGGACAAGCCATTGCTGTTGGTGAAGCACATGACGCTACTCGTGCCGGCGGCAGAAATAGGCTTACAGGCAATACTATGCAGTTTTGTATTCAATTTGGTGAAGGACAAGAGGCTAGGGTACGTAAAGCATACGAAACCATGCTCGAGGGTAGTGAAATCATCACTCCTTTTGGTGAATTGTTCTTCAGCCCATGCGGTGTGGAATTAATAGATAAATACGGAGTTTGGTGGTGTTTGTTTGTGTAGAGTTCGTATGAATTGAATGAGTAGCATCCTATTTAATTTATTCAGATTCTAAAGATATAAAGATTTATTAAAATGTATATTGAAGAGGTGGCATTTATGAAAAAATTATCACCAGAGGACTATAAACAAATAAGGTCCTGGATGTATCGTAATTCAAGGCAACTGGAATTGGCAATATGGCAGTATTACTTTGAGAATGGAAGTAAAGAGGCCGTACTTTCTGCTTTATCCTTCTATCAGAACGAGGACGGAGGATTTGGACATGCTCTTGAAGCAGACAGCTGGAATCCTAATTCTTCCCCATATACCACTCTGCAGGCAGCGAATATTTTAGATAGTATTAGCTTCAATGATAAGAATCATCCGATGATTAAAGGGATATTCGAGTTCTTCGACAGTACTGTATATTATTCTGAGAACGGTTGGTATTTCAATATTCCTTCAAATGATGATTATGCCCATGCGCCTTGGTGGACACACAACATGGAAGCAAACTTAACTGAGGGAATAGGTTTGACAGCTCAAATAGCAAGTTTCATACTCAAATATGCTGATAAAAAATCGGAGTTGTTCAATAAAGCTATATTATTCAGCCATAGGATTTTTGATAAACTCAACACAACCAATGAATATGGTGACATGGGCTTGGGAGGATTTTGCGTATTGCTTGACACAGTTGAAAAAGCTGGACTGAAGGAGCATTTCGACCTCAAACCCCTCACTGTAAATATTAAAAAACTTGTGCAAAATTCTATAGAGAGGGATACCACAAAGTGGTTATATTATACACGTAGGCCTTCTGACTATATTAAATCCCCGGATAGTATTTTTTATGAGGAAAATAAGGACATGGTTCAAATAGAACTAGACTATCTTACAACTACAAGACCGCAAAATGGTGTTTGGAATATAAACTGGAGCTGGTTTGAGAATAATGAGAAATACGCAAAGGAGTATGCCATTAGTGAAAACTGGTGGAAAGCTACTAAGGCTATCGATAAAATCAACTTCCTAAAAAGTTTTAATTGGTTGGAGGATAGTGTATCGCAAATCATAAATGGTTAGTCTGAACTTATAGCCTTACCATAATATTTATTTACCATATTGACAGCCTCTAGATTGCGATGGTATGCGTATTCAATAATGTTTGATCCATTTCTATATTTCAACTTCTGATAAAGCCAGATTCATTGCAATTCCCCCTACTTTGACTTCGAGAATTTTATTTCCTTGTACTGTTAACGACACTAGGATTTCAGATGGCTTTCCCATGGAATAACCTTGTTCAAATACAATGTTTGCTGCCTGCTCGTTGTTGATTTTCCCATTGTGATACAGATAGCAGCCAAGTGCACCGTTTGATGTTCCTGTTGCCGATTCTTCAGGGATATCATATAACGGAGCAAAGTTTCTGCAATTAGCGTAAGCACCATGTAAGGATTCTAAGGTAAAAACATGATACCCGACTGCGTTGTATTTTCGGCTAATCTTTTTTATTTTTTCCATATCAGGATTTATTGAATTTAAAATCTTAATACTTTTCACGGGTACCATAATATCCCGAATTCCAGTTGATACGACTTGGATCGGCAAATCTTCCGGCATTTGCGAAGCTTTGATATTCAATGAATCGGCAAGTTCATCTTTATCTATAATTTCCGAAAACACAGGAACCGGTTGATTCATCATAATGGAGTTATCTTCTTTAATTTCAATTCCCAAGATTCCGGCTTTGGTCTCCTGTTTATAAGTACCTGGTTTTAATAACCCCAGACTTGCCATTGTATGGAAGGTTGCAATGGTTGCATGACCGCATAAATCAATCTCTTCCTTTGGCGTAAAGAATCTCACTTTAAAGTCTGCTACATTTGATTGCAATATAAAAGCGGTTTCGCTAAATCCTAGAATTTCAGCAATTTTTCTCATTTCCTCTTCCGATAATGAATCTGCATTAGTCACAACACCTGCTGCATTTCCTCCTTCTTTTGTTTTAGCAAATGAATTTAGTGTATATACGCTTACTTTCATAATAATTCTCCTTATAAATTTATAATATTTCCGAAATTTTTTTCTTCAGCTATTTTTAATATATAATCCGAAACTGCAAGATCCTGCAAAGCTATCCCTGCACTGTCAAATACTGTAATATCTTTGTTAGATAAGCGCCCCTTTTCACTTTTATTTATTACATTTCCTATTTCTTTTATCGACTCTTTCTGTAATATCCCTAACCTTATTGCTGTTTGTATTTCACCAACCTTCGATGCCTGACCTACATCATCCGCAAAAACCCTTACAGTTTTAAATAAAGCTTCATCCAGCTCCTGTTTGCCTGGCAGGTCTGCCCCTATACAGCTGAAATGTGTCCCTGGTTTCACCCATTCCTTTCTAATCAATGCCTGACGTGAAGGAGTAGTGGTTATAACTGCGTCCGCTTCACTTAGTGCTGATTCGATATTATTTACTGCAGAAAATTCTACTGTTTCGATTCTTTGAAGCCATTTCCCGTTTTTATAGTCGCAATTGTCATTTCTTATCCGGGCTAATTTATTACGTATGGACTCTTGTAGTAATCGTGCCTTTTCCCCATTTCTCGGATGGTATAGACAAACTTTCCTAATAGTAGGTACAGCCGTTAAGGTCGCTGCGATTTGAAAGACTGCTTGATAACCTGTCCCTACTACTACAAGAACCTCTGCATTTTGTTTCGCAAGATATTTAATTCCTATCGCACCTGCTGCTCCAGTACGCATAGCTGTTAAGTGTCTAGAATTAATCAATGCTCGTGGAAAGCCATTCTTCAAATCAAACACCATTGTTATTCCTGTTAAAGCTGGAAGTCCCTGAGTTTCATTCTCACCGAACCAGGCAACGAGTTTAAATCCGAATAAATTTTCAGCCTTGTAAATTCCAGATTTTATATCCATATCCGCTCTTCCCTCAACTAAATCAGCAGAAACAAGCGGTAATAAAGTTGCAAGATTGTTAGCTTTCTGTCGATATGCATTTTCCACACACAAAATCGTATTTTTAAGGTCTAATATGTTCTCTACATCATCATCACTTAAAATTCTTATTGAACTCATGATTGATACCGTCCTTTTTAAATTAACTAGATTCTATATATGACGTTATTATACTTAAAATTAATACTAATGTCTCCAACCATAATGGTTGTTTTTCACCCAACCAAATGTTATATTTAATTCATATGACAGGGGGAATTTGAATGCTTGAAATCAATTGGAGACCAGATAAAACCTATCCAATGCCATTACATCTACAAATTGTCGGATTTATCAAAGAAAAAATAGCACTAAATGAATGGTCGGTTGGCACAAAAATCCCTAGCCAAAGAACTCTCGCTGAAGTGTTCGGAGTAAATCGGAGTACGATTTTTGCAGCAATGGATGAATTGGCAGCCGAAGGAATTGTTCAAGGCAATACCGGTGGCGGAACGAAAATTATAAACAATACCTGGAATATAATGAAACGTAATTATAATTGGAACGGTTATATTTCATCAGGAAGTCATCAACCAAACAGTATGATTATTCAGAAAATTAATGAGGCCGAAAGTGACCCTGACATGATACGACTGGGCTCGTGTGAACCTTCTTCAGAATTGATACCGCAAGAAAAAATACAAGGAATTTTAAATAAATTGTCTGTTTCATCGCGGCCATTCGGATATGAGGAACCAAGAGGATCTATTTTTTTAAGGAAAGAAATCTGCAACTACTTAAGCACTATCGGAATTACAGCAGATCCGTCTTCTATTTTAATTACCTCGGGTGCTTTGCAAGGTTTACAGCTAATTTCCCTTGGTCTTTTGCATGCCAATTCTATTGTTTATCTGGAAAAGCCGTCCTATCTGTATTCACTACGAACATTTCAATCCTTTGGAATGCAATTATTAGGAATTCCATATGAAGAAACAGGAATTAATCTGAAGGCGTTATCAGAAAGGCATAAATCTAAACGGGGCTCTATACTATTTACTATTCCGACTTTCCATAATCCTACAGGAACAGTTATGCCCCTGGAAAATCGGAAAGAATTGATTCATTTATGTGAGAAGGAAGGACTGCCAATAATCGAAGACGATGTGTACCGAGAAATCTGGTTTAAAAACTCCCCACCTCCTCCATTGAAAGCACTTGATAAAAATGGTCTTGTTTTATATATTGGAGGCATTTCAAAAAACTTGAGTCCTGGTCTTAGAATTGGCTGGATAGTTGGACCGGAACAGGTTATTAAAAGGCTAGCTGACATTAAAATGCAGTCTGACTATGGCTCAAGTTCCCTCTCCCAGAATGTCGCTGCTGAATTATTCTCCAGTGGTTTATATGAGGAACATAATAACGTTTTAAGAAAAAAAGTCAAAGTAAGAAGAGATACAGCACTTGCTTCACTAAATATGCATTTTAATGAAATAGCCACCTGGAACATCCCTACAGGCGGATATTTCATATGGCTAAAGTTGAATCATCCAATCTCAATGTACCAGCTTTTTGTAGAAGCATTAAATCGTAAGGTTTTGGTCCATCCGGGAGATTTATACGAATTACGCTCAAATCAGTATATACGTATATCCTATTCCAATGCAACACTAGAGGATATCCGTCGAGGAATTAAAATCCTCTCCGAGTTGGTACTAGAACAATTACAGTAAAGCTTCTAATATGTCCTTACGTTTTATCATATTTACTGTGATTAATATGAGTTTGAAATAGTAATATCCAAGATTAAACTTACCATCTCTTTAGTCGTATCATATTACCATGATAAAAATTCATACAATTGATAAATAAACAATTAGTCTTATTATCTATTAATTGGTTTTAATCTTTTTCTCGTTTTATGTTCTTCATCAAGTACGACAGCTCTTGCTGGAATTCCTGTAAGAGTCACTAATTGGTTTTGTGCTTCTATTACTCTTTCCAACCACAATTGTTTATAGGCATCAAAATTCCGGCAGGTTTTTGGTACAATAATTGGTTTTCCAAATACCAAACGATTCTCGTCCCCTTCAACAGCTTGCTCAATAAAGGCCGGTAGAACAGGAATCCCCAGTAACCTTGCTAACCAAAATGCTCCTTGCTCAATATCTTCCGCACTGTCCTTATTTATATCATATATTGTTCCTTGAGCAAAAATCAGAAAATGCTTTGGTTTTTCACCTTCGGCAAACCACTTTCCTGCGGCTCTCATGGCAGCCATAGATCCACCAAAACTATTACGGTCAACTGCAAAAACTTTCTCCAACTCTAATATAGGCATTAATTCTTTGGGTATGGAAACACCATTAAAGCAGTTTTCTTTAGCGAAAACAAATAGTTCCGGATAAGTATCTATAACTTTATGCATAATTTCATAATAATAACTGATTATAAGTGGACCATCAGAATCGGTTAAATGGTTGGATGCAATTATGTAATAAGAAGTAGTAAAATCTTTTGGTAAGTTATAAGCTTTAAAATTATATGCTTTTAAGAGCATTTTCTTTGCAACTTTTAATCTGTTTATTAATTCTTCCTGATTATTTACAATACTTAATATTTCTCTTATGTCATCCTCATTGAACATTGAACTGGCGTTAAACAAATGCATCGTATTCTCCCCAAGTAAATTAAAATTTTAGTCTATCTAAGCCATGAAATCATTATCTGATAGTTTGATAAATGTCCCTCACCATAAATATTATGTTAAGAAGCATATAATCTATAGTATATACTTCAAAACTATTATTGAAAAGTATTATCATAAGATTGGGAAGATGTAAAATGAATGAATCCGGAGGCAAAAGGAAAAGATGCACCAAAAAACACGTAAGCCCTCAATATATAAGAGCTTACGTGTCATTATGGAGATAATGAACAAACATAGGTTGTTTCATTGTATTTAATAGGAGATCTCCATTTTCTTTTCTTTCGCCAAATTCTCCAATGCTTTGTTATAATCGTCTATAAGCTTAATACCCTCGGCGATTTTTTCATCAGCGGCATTTAAACCTGCTTCGTCACCAGTCTCAGCGGCGCTCAACATTACTTGAAACCCTTCTTTATATGTATCAAGCACCTTCTTATACTTTTCCTTGATTTCCTTTACTTCCTCGGTTTGAAGATTGATTTTTGAAAGCAAATTAAGGGATTCGTCAATGTTCGGCAACACGGTGTCTTTCAGGCTGGCAATCAGCGCCGCATCGTCCTCTAAGCTTTGCCACTTTGTCATTTCTGCTTTCAAATCCTCATATTTTTCATTTATCGCTACCATATCTGTATTCACAAATTTCTCAAGCTCCTCTGCCACAGGGTCGCTTCCGCATCCTGTAAGCATACCAATCATCATTACCATTGCCAATAAAGCTGTCATTATTTTTTTCATATCAAATACTCTCCTTTTCATATAATTATGTTTTAAATCCAATCAAAACGCCGGAAACCACATAAGCCGGGTTTCTGAATGACTGCCGCTTTTTTCTATCTAGCCGTTTTGGTGCAGCCTCAACTCTTCCCGGGCTGTGTAAATTGCGTCTATTTTTGGTAAAGTACTTTATGCGCATATACAAACCACAGCACACTCAAAGTAAACGTTCTCAAAGCAGAAATACAATATCAATGGTGAAACTCAAATAGGTCTGCTCCTCTCTTTTTCAGAATACTTATACTTCTAAAATATCATAAATAAAATAATAAAAACAATTATGCGCCTGAAATGTCGGATTTACGCCCTGAAATGTAAGTAAACAGGTTGAAAAGCGACAATCTTCCTTCTGGAAGTTTACTACTTATCAGCGCATAAATATCGCAATTCATTGTCAATAAGAATATTCATTAATTGGAAATTGTCATTGAGATGCTAACATCAAGGTTCCTTACGTTACAACATGATTACAGTCTCAACATGCCCGCTACTATGGAGCTCATATACAGATACTATGTAAGTTGAAACCAATCTTCTCTGTTTTTGTATCAAGATCCGATCTCGTAGGGGTATGAAAAAACCACAAGATCATTTTGCCTTGTGGTTTTTCGGCTTTTGGTGGAGCATAGGGGATTCGAACCCCTGACCCCCACACTGCCAGTGTGATGCGCTCCCAGCTGCGCTAATGCCCCAAAAACTCTACCATGCCTTTTGCTTTATCAATATGTCCTTAAAGCACATATTGATTTCCACTTATGATATATTAACACGATTCAAAATATCGTGCAACTACCTTGAAAAATTTAATTTCTAATTACATTTTTTAATTGCTTATAATCTCACTTCTCTTAATTGAAGGTGAATTCCCCTTGTCCTGCTCTTTGTATATTTTTACAGTAACCCTAGCTTACAAATCAACAAACAAAGGTGTATGCCCGGTATAAGGTAGAAACTTTTCCAGCAGGTCCTTGGTCGTTATTTTCAAACTGCTGGTATTGACGCAGGGATGGCAGCCAAAGTATTCATCAGCAAGCAAATCCTTATCTATCAATAGTTTAACCTTCCTCTCCTTATCAAACATAAGACCCAGGACACTTACTGAACCCGGCTGTAAATTTAAATACTCTTCCAAGTCTTCCGGGCCGGCAAAGGATAGTCTTGATGAACCAACCTGTTTTGACACGATTTTTGTATCAAATTTCTTATTGCCCAGCATTGTAAGTAAGAAAAACTCATTTTTTGATGAGTTGCAGAGAAATAGATTTTTATATATTTCAATATCCAAAAGTTCTTCCACCTCGA
>JAEYNI010000313.1 GCA_023412635.1 Bacillota bacterium | reverse complement strand
CAGTTGAACTTCTTTTTTTATTAAGAATGTGCCTTATGTCTGAATATAAAGACAAATCTGTTGCTTTCTCTATAGTTTGATTAATATCCCCCATTACGGTGAATTTCGCATTTGTAAAGCTTCTTTCTAAAATTTTGTAGTGTAATGGATAATAATCCTGAGCTTCATCCACAACCACTTGCTTAATTTCCTTATAACGGTCACAGCCTGCTAACATCAATTTCATAGCCAGAAGAACCATTGCATTATCATAACTTAAGATTGGTTTTTGCAAGCCTGCTTTTACGTATCCCAGTATTTCCTCAATATTTTTTGGAAGACTTAGTCCGCGAGCCATTCTATAGAACAAATTTTTATCTGAAACAATTTTTTTATAGAGTTCCATTGCATCAACTCTTGTAAATCTCATTACTTCTTTTTTAATAGCGCTATTCTCTTTTAAAGATAATAATCTTGCCATAGGTTTTACTTCGTATATATGTTCAGGGTATTCTGCAATAAACTTCTCAAGCTTTCCAAGTCTGCGTTTTCTCAACTCATGGATTTTTTGCAAAATACGCTTTTCTATTGTTTCAAGCCTTTTCTCAAGAGGTAAAGATATATCGTTTTGTTTCAACAGTTCAGCCTTTGTCAGATGTCGATTTGCAATACATTCACCATTATAAAAAATATCTCGAAAATCTATCATTCTATACTCAAAATACTTTAAAAAACGTTCGATAACAGTTAAAAATTCTTTCGATAGTATAAATTCCATACTGCTTTTTATCAGCTTTTTATCTGCATCTTGTGCCGTTATTATCTTTTCAATTAAGTTATTACGATTACTAATTTTAGTTTTTTCCTCGAATATGTTATCAAAAAGCTCTTCCATTGTAAGCGTCTGAATATTTTTCTCACCTAATTCAGGCAGAACAGTATCGATGTATTTTTCAAATAAGCTGTTAGGTGTAATAAGTATGATATTGTTGGCACTTAAATTATCGGTTAGGCCATGATACATAAGATATGCAACTCTATGCAGTGCTACAGAAGTTTTGCCACTCCCTGCAACACCCTGTACTAAAAGGATATCATTTTCAAAGTCTCGTATAATTAGGTCTTGCTCCTTCTGTATTGTCTCAACAATGCTCCTCATTTTTGCAGAGGTATTTTGGGATAAAGCCTGTTTTAATATATCATCTATGATAGTCATACTGGAGTCAAAGAAATACTGTATTTCACCGTTTTTGATTTCAAACTGTCTTTTGAGTGAAACTTCTCCTTCAATAATCCCGTATGGCGCTCTATAACTGGCTTTTCCAAGACCAAAACGGTAAAATAGACTGGAAATAGGAGCCCTCCAGTCACAAATATAGGTTTGATGAGTTTTCTCGTCTGTTAGGTTGCCAAGACCTATATATATATTCTCGTTTTCGAAACCCTCCTCTGTAAAGTCAATTCTGGCAAAGTACGGGGAATGCTGCATTTTCTCATATTTTTTAATTTTGGTTTCAGTAGCTTCATAGTCATATGTTTGTACTTCCAAAGGATTCAGATACGTTATTGCATCGGATAATTTTTTAAAATCGTTTGAGTAATGGGTTGTATTTTCATACATATCTTTTCTGTCAGCAATTAACTGACCTCTTTTATTTTTATATTTTTCGGTCTCACTTGATAATTGCTTATTGATTACCTCTTTTATTCTGCTAAGATAGCCTTTCTCCAACTCAAATTGTTCATTATAGTGCATAGATTCAGATGAATTTTTTGGGCTGTTAACCTCTACACCTTTCAACGAGGAGGGAGAAATGTTCTCACCGCCTGAGATCCTAAACGGTGTTACTCGCCACCTGAAGAGGTGAGGGACATCTTTTGACTCGTCATAATTATCCAAGATATTTACTCCTTTCTTCCCAGGTAAAGATAAAATAATTTTATAGCTTCATCGTTTACATATTTCTTGAAAGCATCTTCAATAGGAATAAGTGGACTCTTTTCAATAATCGGAATGAGTTTTTCTCGTTTGAGTATTTCGGTATTCTCCTGTATGAAGGAATGGTTTGCTATATATAAGTTTATCTCTCCATATATGTAGCAGTGGACAATATGCAGAATACTCTTAATCTGTTCTGGGCTGGGAGCTGTGGTATATAAATGAATTAAAATATTTTCCATAATAGCTACATATTCATCAACAGTCTTTGACGCCGCAATATAGCCTACTTTCTTATGTTTACCACCAATTATTTCAACCCATAACAGTCTGAACCAACCTTTATTGTCCATATAAAAGGATATTATTTCACTGAAAAAGGCTTTTAGCCTTAAATGATAGTCTTCTAAGACGGATATTCTCTTTTTTAGCATTTCCGAGAATATTTGAAGTACTCTAATATATGCTTCACTTAGAAGCTCATCAAATGAGGTAAAATAATTGTACAGGTTTGTATGGGCACAGCACAGTTCTCTTGCGACAACTCTTAAATTCACGCTTTTAATATCTTCTCTGTCTTTCATTAATTCAAGAGCTTTATTGATAACCTGCTCTTTTGTTATTCCTTTTCTCATTGTATACCTCTCTATTTAATTACCAGTGGTAATTAAATATTACATATGTTTTCTACAATATGTCAAGGCTTAAAATCTTCAAAAATTATCTTTTCATTGCTCCCCTACACGTTTGAATAAGTGAACTTTAGATTGTAGTTACAAAATGGTCACAAAAAGAGAGCATACTAGGTGTATACTCTCTCTCTGTGAAGTTTGCCTTATTTCCAATATTTGAAGTCAGCTTAGGCCAAAGCCCTATCTGGTTATTCTGATAAAATCGCCCAACTATTGCCGGTTTATAAAATAGCTAATTGTCTGATGTATCCTCGACATCCTCATTTTCTAGCTCTTCGCAGTCGTTTTCATCCTGACATTCTTCATTTACCATTCTTGCCATACTTACTACATTGTTGCCCTCGCTCATTCTCATGAGAGTTACACCCTGAGTCGCACGACCAAGAATACTTATTTCGTCTACCTTCATTCTTATAATGCTGCCGTCTGAACTAATTAATATTATATCATCTTCTTCAGAAACAAGCATCATTCCTATTGATTTTCCAGTCTTCTCAGTAATTCTGTAGGTGAGGATACCTTTACCTCCTCTGGTTTGTACCTTATATTCCTCAAGTTCGGTTCTCTTACCGAATCCATTCTCAGTTACAACCAGCAGAGTAGTATTATCAGTAACTACCTCCATACCTATTACATAATCATCTTCATCCAGCTCTATACCCTTTACACCTTGAGAGACACGACCGATTGGTCTGGCGTCGGTTTCATTAAACCGGATTGACATACCGTTGACCGTCGAAAGCATGATATCCTGTTTTCCATCAGTAAGCTTGACATCAATAAGTTCATCATTCTCTCTGAGGGTAACTGCCGCAAGCCCACCTTTTCTTATATTGTCATATTCCATCAGGTCAGTTTTTTTAACCAGACCGTTGCGGGTAGCCATTACAAGGTACAGGCCTTCCTTATACTCATGAATAGGAATAACAGTAGTAACCTTTTCATTTGCATCCAGCTGTAAAAGATTTACTATAGCTGTACCCTTTGCTTGTCTGCCTGCTTCAGGAATCTCATATGCCTTGAGCCTGTACACTCTACCTTTATTAGTGAAGAACATTATAAAGTTATGAGTTGAGGTTACAAAAAGATTCTTCACGAAATCTTCTTCTCTGGTGCTAAGACCAATGATTCCCTTTCCTCCGCGCCTCTGGCTCTTATAGGTATCAGCCGGAAGCCTTTTAACGTATCCGAAGTGAGTCATTGTGATAACACTTTCTTCTTCCTGGATAAGGTCCTCTATGTCAATTTCGTCTTCATCTATCTCTATTTTTGTTCTTCTATCGTTGGCGTATTTGTCCCTGATAACCTCTAATTCATCCTTTATTATCTGATGCACCAGGCTTTCATTCGCTAAAACTTCTCTATAATATTTTATTTTTTCAAGAAGCTCATTATATTCATTTTCCAGCTTCTCTCTTTCCAATCCTGTAAGTCGACCCAATCTCATGTCAACTATGGCCTGGGACTGCTTTTCACTAAAGCCGAATCGCTCTGACAGACCTTCTTTTGCCAGAGCCTCTGTCTTGGAATTCCTGATTATTTTAATAACTTCATCCAAATGATCAAGGGCTATTTTTAAGCCTTCCAATATGTGAGCTCTTGCCTCAGCCTTGTCGAGTTCAAACTTTGTTCTACGTCTGATAACATCTTCCTGATGCACTATGTAGTAATCAATAGCCTCTTTCAGATTCAAGGTCCTTGGTTCATAAAGCTTGTCCTCTGTAGGAACAATTGCAACCATATTTACGCTGAAGGTCTCCTGCAGCTGGGTATTCTTATATAATTGGTTCAATACTACCATAGGGTTAGCATCACGTTTAAGTTCAATTACAATTCTGACAGGCTCTTCTCTTCCCGACTCATCCTGTAGGAAGGATATGCCTTCAAGCCTTTTGTCCTTAACTAATTCAGCAATTTTTTCGATAAGACGTGCCTTATTTACCTGATAAGGTATTTCAGATACAATAATTCTATGCCTGTTTCCATGCATCTCCTCTATAGTTGCCTCTGAACGTACAACTAATCGGCCTCTTCCAGTTCTATATGCATCTCTTATACCTTTTTTTCCGATAATCTTTGCTGCTGTCGGGAAATCAGGTCCTTTTATATACTTCATAAGTTCATCAATTGTTATTTCTGGATTGTCTAATGCAGCACAAATACCATCAATAACCTCGCCAAGGTTGTGAGGTGGTATATTGGTAGCCATACCAACTGCAATACCTGAAGAACCGTTAACTAATAAATTTGGAAATCTGGAAGGCAAAACAACAGGTTCCACCTCATGTTCATCAAAGTTCGGCTTAAAATCTACAGTATCTTTATTTATATCAGCAAGCATTTCCATGGAAATCTTGGCAAGTCTTGCCTCAGTGTATCTCATTGCGGCTGCGGCATCACCATCACGTGAACCAAAATTACCGTGTCCGTCAACCAGTGGATGTCTCAGAGAAAAATCCTGTGCCATACGCACAAGACTATCATACACTGCGGCATCACCGTGGGGATGGAAGCTCTTCAACGCTTCACCGACAGTTGCAACAGACTTTCTGTATGGCTTATCCGGTGTAAAACCGGAAGAAAACATGGTATAGAGTATACGCCTATGAACAGGTTTTAACC
>JAEYNI010000162.1 GCA_023412635.1 Bacillota bacterium | reverse complement strand
TTAATAAAAAAACACTGCCTAATATCAGGTCTGCCAAAATTATAGAAAGGTATGTAAAAATAACTACTATTAATAGTTTGGATACCATAAGTTTTTGTCTATTAATCGGATACATAAACATGAGAGTTATTGTTTTATTCCTGTATTCATCGATAACCAACCTTGATAGAATAACAGCCGAAAAGATTGTAAAGGTTACAGATGACAAAGTTTGAATTAACTTAACAATATTATCATATTGTAATACTAACTCTTCACCATTTAGCTCCACTTCCAAGAATTCCGGATCATATGGGGCATAAAATACTAATGAAACAATGGAAATAAGTATCAGCATTGTAATTGAATAACTAACTAAATATTTTTTAAAGTTATACTTTCTAAATTCTAGACGAATCAGGTTAAGCACTTATACCACCTCCATTGAGTAATTTCAGGAAGTAATCTTCCAAAGAACTATTTTTACTACTTATAGACTCTACAGCAATATTATTCCGAACAAGTTCACTTAATAAATTACTTTTAGTCTGCTTCATATCATAGATTCTGATGGTGTTGTTATCTATAACTCTGAAATTGGCGATATTCAAATCATTAAGCGCAGAAGCTGCTTTCTTACAATCCTCCACTACCAATTCCAAATACTCCAGATTACTTTCTTTTACACTATCCATTGAAACTTCTTTTATAAGTATTCCATTATTAATTACACCTATGGTATCAGCTATCTGCTCTATTTCTCCTAAAATATGGCTTGAAATAAGGATCGTTATCCTATACTCCTGGCAAAGACATTTAAATAGCTTTCTCATCTCTTTTATACCTATGGGATCGAGACCGTTAATAGGTTCATCAAGAATCAGGAATTCAGGCTTAGTGGTAATGGCTCTGGCAATTCCAAGTCTCTGTTTCATACCAAGAGAAAAATCTTTGACAGCCTTTCTGTCGATACCTCTCAAATTAACAAACTCCAGTGCTTCATCTATAGCTTTCTTATTATGATATCCCATATATTCACAGTGAAGTTCAAGATTGTCTCTAGCAGTCAATTTGTCATAAAATCTAGGATATTCTATTATTGAGCCAATTCTCTTAAGAAATTCATAGGAGGTATCAGTTAGCTTCTCTCCAAATATTTCGATTTCTCCACCAGTAGGCTTAATCAAGTTTGCTATCATCTTCATTACTGTAGTTTTACCTGCTCCATTAGGACCGAGAAAGCCGTATATCTCGCCCTTATTAATATGAATGTTTACATCTGAGACTACTGGTTTACCGTCATAAGCTTTTGTCAAATTGCAAGTCTTTAATATATATGTCATGCTGTTCTCCCTTCATTATTGTATTACATTATTAATAATAAACAATGAAATTCTCTTTTTTCTTACCCAATTCTTACAAATTTATTAAGATTAAGACAATTTTAATTTAACGATAAACTCGGTTTTTTCATATGGCTGACTTTTAAGCGTAATTTCTCCTCCAAGTTTTTCAACTAGCCTTTTAGTAATTGTCAAGCCCAGTCCGCTTCCCTGAAAGAGTTTATTTCTTGAGTCCTCGAGGGTATACATTCTTTCAAATACCTTCTCTTTATGTATGTCTGCAATTCCCTTTCCTCTATCCCATACCTTCATAAATACATTGTGTTCATCTTTTTCAAGGGTTAAGCCGATGACCTTGCCAGAACTTCCATATTTTATTGAATTTGTTATAAGGTTGTTTAAAATTCTATCTAAAGCTTCTTCATTGGCAAGAGCGTAAATATTTTCATCAGGTATTTCTATAGCTACCTCGTTTCCTGTGGAAGCAAGTATATCATAAAACGAAAGTATATTTTTCCGGCATATTTCATTTATATTTACTCTTGTTATTGATATTTCCTTATCTCCAGACTCAAGTTTAGCTAAATCAAAGAACTTATTTATCAGATCAAGAATTTCTTGTGTTTTTGAGTAAATCCTGGAGAGTACTTGTTCCTTTTCCTCTTCTTTCATGTTATCAAATATTCTGATAGTCTCAAGATATCCTAATATAACTGTTAAAGGAGTTTTTAAATCATGGGATATGTTTGAAAGCATTTTTCTCATAGAAATCTCAGTTTTATTGAAGTGGACATGCTTTTTCTGATTATATTCCAGTAAATTATTAATCTGTTCAAGAAGGCTACGCAATTGGGCGTCTCCAGTAAAGACCAGAATCTTGTCACCGGTATTGCCTTCCATCATACTTTTTATTTTATTTGTAATGTAATCCAAATTTCTGCTTCTTGATCTTGAGGTGTTATGTTGAATTGCAATTATTACCAAAAGCAGTATAATCATTATAGCTAAAAATATACTCATATTCGTATCCTTCGTATTCGAAACTAATGTACCTTCCGACCTTTATCTGTTATTCGCCCAGTCTATAGCCAATCCCCCATAAGGTTTTAATATACTTTGGCTTTGAAGCATCCTCCTCGATTTTTTCTCTCAATCTCCTCATATGAACGTTAATAATATTCTCATCTCCAAAATAGTTATCATTCCACACAATGCTGTAAATTTGAGCCTTTGTGAAAACTCTGTTTGGATTTGTTACAAATAATTTCAAAATATCAAATTCTTTAGAAGTAAGCTTAATAAATTCATCTTTCTTTGTTACCGAATGATTATCCAGATCAATAATAAGGTCTTGAAAGTTAATAATATTGGCTTTTCTCTCACTATCACTTTTAGAATACTTGGTAGATCGCCTTATAGCGGCCTTTACTCTGGCGGAAAGTTCAATCAATGAAAATGGTTTGGCTATATAGTCATCTGCCCCCAATCCTAATCCGACGGCTTTATCCACATCACTATCCTTTGCAGACATAATCATTATGGGAACTGAACTTTTTTCTCGAATTAAGCGCATTACCTCTATTCCATCAAGCTTTGGCATCATAATATCAAGAATAACGAAATCAAAGTTTTCTTTTTCAAATTTTTTGATTCCCTCCTCACCTTCAAGAGCAATTTCAACTGAATAGCCCTCTCTCTCAAGATAATTCTTTACCATATCACTTATGGAAATATCGTCCTCTACAAGCAGTATTTTATACATAACCTTACCTCAATACTCCTCAATTCTTAATCTAATACAATCATGTAAAATCATACCACAATAAAAAAAGGTTAACAAACCATGTTTTTCCTTACTGTCAGCTTGACGTTGTTTTTACCAAATTATACAATGTCTTATAGGATTAGTATGGCAGCAATTTCAGAATTACTGTTAGTAGACAATGTATTTATATAGCTTTGTGATTATATATATTTAGGGGGTCTCAACATGGACAACAACATCTTTATAGAACTGAAAAACAGACTGGCCGCTTTGCCGGTGTTACAGGAACGGATGAAAAGTCTGACAGGAAGATTATACCAGGCAGAAGATGACGTAAAAAGTCTGCTTAGAAAGTACCAGAACGAAGCATTGGATGTGGACGCGCTGCAAAAGGACTCTCTGTCAAATACAATATTAAAGTTAGTACGAATGCACGAGGGTAAGGTTAATAAGGAGACTGAAGAAATGCTCTCAGCCAAGTTGGAGTATGACAAGGCTGTGGAAAGAGTAAATCAACTGACACAGGAAAGAATGGAACTTGCCAATAAAATCGGACAATTAAATTCCGACAAAAAGCTATTCGATTCAGAGTATTCAGCCAGGGAGAATTATATAAAGAACAATATAAGCGCTCAGGCGTTTTCTGCCTATACTGAACTTGAAAATCAGCAGCGTCATACCAATCAGCAGCTTATTGAGACAGAAGAAGCGCTGACTGCCGCCAGACGAGTCATAACAATGGCCTCCGGGGCGGTTAATCATCTGGACAGTGCGGAGGGTTGGGCTACCTTCGACGTATGGAGCCGAGGAGGTATCATCAGTCACATGGCAAAATACGAACATATTGACGACGCGCAGGCTCACTTGAATCGTTTAGGCTCACTTATCAAGGATTTTGAAAATGAGTTGAAGGATGTAAATATGCTGGATGTATGTGAATATACAGGTATAGACTCAACAACACGAGCCGTTGACTTTTGGTTTGACAACATATTTACCGATTTGAATGTCCGTGATAAAATCCGGGAGGATTTGTACCGGATAAAGAAACTAATCCAACAGGTGGAAACTATAAAGAGTAGACTAGAAAATAATAAAGTAAAAGTTAACAGTATCCTGGCAGAACTTGAAGTCAAAAAGAATAAGCTGGTTATGAACTTTGAAGCCCAAGGCGACTTAAGAACTTAAATTTCAACCTAGTGATTTTCTATAGTGAAATTATAAAGAAAGGCTTTTTATGTACAAAATAGTTTTGGTTTTTATTATAAATTTTATAATTACAATGATTGGTACTCTCGCCTATTCTGTAAGAATTGTGGGAATAAGAACAGGGAAAATTGCTATTTCCTCGGCACTGTTTAATGCTGTTTCTTTATTTTCAAGAGCTGCCGGCGTTTTTCAGCTTCCTCTGCTCACTAAATATGTAGCAGAGTATAAAAACCAGCATAACCTGGTTTTTATATTCTATTTGCTTATTCTGGATGTAGTATTGGCAAGTCTCGCAGGAGCCGCACTTTTACCTACCTTTCAGAGGATTTTTACAAAAGGTGTTGAAGCCTTCTCTATTAATAAGTCAGTTTTTAGACTCATGCTTCACAGTTTTTCAAAATCAGGCGTGACCTATATTAAAAACTCTGTGGCCATACCAAGTAAAGCCAATATAAAAGGTGTCAATTTTAGAAGGCTTCCATTTAGATTATTAATTATTAATATACTTACTGTGGCTCTGCTTACCGCCGGAATATTTTCTCCGGTTTACGCCGGAGTTCTTGAACCTGAGCTCAATGGAACCTGTATAACTCTGGTGTCAGTATTAACAGGGCTGGCTACAATTCTGTCAACTCTATTTGTTGACCCCCATCTCTCCATACTTACTGATGAGGTTATCGAAGGGAAATATAATGTTGCCGATTACAGAGGGTGTGTAATTGGAATGGTTGGCAGCAAAATAGTCGGGTCGGCCTTAACCTTTGCTATTTTTATACCGGCTGCGCACCTTATTGTCTTTATTGCTAAGATACTTTAAGCATTTATAAATTTGAAATAATAAAATTAGTAACCAAAATATGTATCATAAACGTAATGTTCCTGCATATTATGTTAACAAAGCATGTTTTGGGGGTATGAGCAGTGTATTATTTTCAGGAAATTTATCCTGCAATTTACAGGGCTGTATACAGCATTACTATTAATACACAAGCACATTCACTTACTTTATTTAGAGATAATAAGGTTTACAGAACATACACGGTGGCAGTTGGTAAACCATCAACCCCCACCCCCAAGGGTACTTTCAAGATAGTCAATAGGGCAATAAATCCGGGAGGTCCGTTCGGTGCCAGATGGTTGGGTCTGAACGCTCCCAATGGAGATTATGGAATTCACGGGACTAATAATCCTTCTTCTATTGGAAAAAATGTCTCAAATGGCTGTATTCGTATGTACAACAACCAGGTAATTGAGCTAAGTAATTTAGTGCAGATAGGTACAATAGTTAAAATAGTTTAAAATGAATATGATATCTAAATTTATGTAAAAACTTCTATTTAACTGATTTGTGTATGTATATCGTTGAAGCTTCAATTTCAACAGATTTATCATAAGCTGGCGTAATAAAAGCTTTTACTGTATCATTTATATGCAAAACCGTTGTCCCGTCTCCACTTATTATTCCCGCATTTTTAACATATATATTGTGGTCTAAAGAATGGTCATCTCTTATTACACAGGAGATATCACTGCCATCCTCTGCTTTTATCATTGAAATAATTGTACCCTCTATTGAAGGCTCTCCATTTTTACTTTGATTGTTCTCGCATATATTCACAACTAATTTGGAAAACCCCTCATCCCCCAGTACAAAATAACCTCCTGAATTATCCTTTGACTTAATCTCAATTTCAAACCATAGTCCATTATACTGGTGTTGATCGAGATTTGTTTCACTTATATCCAATGCTGTCAGGTAATCTGCAACAGTAAAGATCTGCTCCTCATTGGTAAGATTTATAGCAAGTGGCGGTGAAATATTATTGGTAGAAATGCTTATCTGCTTGATTTCATTTTTATTAAGTACTATTTTATTACCCTCAATATAATTATTATCTATCTTTGGGCTACACGCCGAAAAAAGAAGAATTATACATATAAATATAACTATAACTATAAACAACTCCCGTTATCTCCTTCATTACTTAAATAATATTGAATCTGTCTTGCTTCAATATTGCTTTCACTTAATACACCTCAATAAAAAAATTATATTGATAATATACTATATCTGGAAGTAAATGAAGTCAATAGAATTTTTGTATACAATTTAAAACATTAAACACTTAAAAAAGACCAGTAAAAAGATGTACATCATTGCATACTATTATGTTAACACAACATGTTTTGGGGTATGATACCTTACATCTTGAAAACTCATAACATTAAAAAAGAAATGCCAATTGTTATTATTAATTGGCATTTCTCAGTAACTTCAAGAACTCTATCTCATGACTATTACTACATGATGCTCAGTCCCTGCTTCGAATACAGGAATCTTTTCGACCACAGCACCGTCAACAATTATTTTCGACACTCCATAGCTTACCTTATCAGGATTTTGAACTTCAATATTATAAATTGCTCCCCTGAACACCCTCATGGCCTTAAAGCCCTGCCAATCGGAGGGTATACAAGGGTCAACAATAAGGCTGTCATAGCCTGCTCTAATTCCAAGAATATACTGTGAGGAGGCAACCATGTTCCACGCCGCAGTACCTGAAAGCCATGAATTTCTGCCGACTCCGAATTGCGGATGCTCCTTGCCCAATATGTTCTGACAGTATACGTATGGCTCTACCTCATATAGCTCCGCATCATCATTTCTTTTTCCCGGAAGTATTTGAGAATAATACTCAAATGCTTTGTCTCCATGACCCAGCATTATTTCAGAAATCATTACCCAAGGGTTTGTATGAAGGAATATTCCACCATTCTCCTTTGTTCCGGGCGGATAGGTTGTTACTCCCCCCTTTGTATCATCATACTCGGTATAAGAAGGGTACATTGTAACAATTCCAAATTTGGAATTGAGATATTTATCCACAGATTCCATACACTTTTTTGCTTTTTCATCATCTGCAACCTGGCCCAGTACCGCCCAGGATTGAGAGTTGATGAATATCTTGCCGAATTGGTTTTCCTTACTGCCTAGCGGCTGTCCGAAGTCATCAAATGCTCGCTTGTACCATTGTCCGTCCCAGCTGCTCTCGTTGATTGCATTTTTCATATCTTCAAACATTTCCTTGTACTTATCACAAAGGTCACGCCTGCCAAGATGCTCGCATAGTTCTATCATTTCCACAGCCGCCCTACAGTACAGCATGGAGGTAAACACACTTTCTGCGACACCCCTTCCGGTATCAAGATTTAAAGTGTCGTTCCAGTCTGCACGACCTGCAAGTGCAATCCTGTTCGGCCCCCTGTTGTTATGAGTGAAGCTCAGAGCCATATCCAGATGCTCCATAACTGTTGCAGAAATAGTTTTGTCATTGTAACGTACAGACTGGTTCAGGAACTCGAAATCGCCGGTCTCCTTCACATACGCGTTAACAGCCATAATGAGCCATAAATGATCATCGGAGTACCAGTCAAACAATTTGACCGGCGCATCTCCCTGTCCTCCTTCCCCAGTTAGCGGGAAGAAAAGGTGGTATGCCCTTCCGTCGGTGTATTGGCACTGCAGGAGCTTGATTATAAGGGTCTTTGCTTCCTCAGGAATTGTATGCATTACTCCCAGGGTATCCTGCGCGCTGTCGCGTATGCCCATACCTCTCCCGAGTCCAAGCTGATACAGTGATACAAAGCGGGACCAGTTAAAGGTAGTCTTACACTGATATTGATTCCATATGTTAACAAAAAGGTTCATATCCTCATCGGGAGTCTCTACACTCAGTTTACCCGTATAGTTGTTCCAGTACTCCTTCAGTCTAGCAAGAGCGGCTTTTGACTTTTCCGGAGATAAATAATCCTGTATATCCGTCCTTATGTTTTTTCTATCCTCGGCAAAGCCAAGAATAAACACTATTTCCCTTTCCTCTTTTGGCTGAAGATCCACATCTATACAGAAGGCGCCTACACCATTCATTCGATAGGATATGGAATTACTGCAGGCCCCCTGTTCTACAGCCAGAGGATTGCTTTCAGAGCGGTATTTCCCTATAAAGGTTTCGAGATTTGTGTCGTAACTGCTAACTTTTTCGGCTGTAGCAAAAAACGCAGCATTATCGCTTATGTAATGAGGATAATATGTAATAATTCCATCTTCAAACCTGCCCTGATTGATTTGCTGTACCCAGTCTACATTTTGCTGGTCCATAATTGCCTGCCAGAAGCAGAACTCAGAATATGCGAAAACCTGAAGCTGCTGAGCTACAGCCCTGGTATTTGAAACCTTTAAGTGCCAGATTTCAAAATCTTTATTGTCCGGGACAAAGTAAGTTACCTCTCCGACAACACCCTGATATTCACCTGTAAGTACCGTATATCCCATACCATGGCGGCAACTGTAATCGTCTAGTTTGCGTTGAACAGGCTGAAATCCGGGATTCCAATATTCTCCTGTCTCCTTATTTCTGATATAAACATACCTGCCAGGTCTGTCCATGGGAATATTATTATACCGATAACGTGTAACACGTCTGTTCTGAGGATCTTTGTGGAAACTATAACCTCCTCCGGTATTGGAAACTATACCTCCGTATTCACCGCTGCCGATATAGTTAATCCACGGCGTAGGCGTATCAGGTCTGGTAATAACGTATTCCCTATTCTTTCGGTCAAAATAACCGTACCTCATTTTTTCCTCCATTCTGTTGCTTTAAGCAACACCAAAAAATGTATGGGAGCGTTCCCATTTTTGATAAAAAAATATGCAATAATAAATATTTAATAAATAGCATTAAATATCATTTTACAATATTAATCATAATTTTATTTATAATATTATTTATATTACTTGTATCGTTTATATAGGCGTATATGTTAATCTATGGATTTTTGAAATATATGTACCAACTATTAAATGCTTGGAAATATGTTATAGGTTTTGTGAATTAGATTCCTTCCTGAAGCCTAACAGTTGACGTTCCCTTAAATATTTCGGTTTCAAAGGTCATTAATTTCGGTTCTGAAGACCTATTATCAATTTTGTCAATTATCAACTGAATAGCAGCCTCTGCCACCTTGTCCATAGGCTGCTTCATGGAGGTTAAGCGGATATTTGACGGAATAAATCGCAATACATCATAGATATTATCAAAACCGACAATCGAAAGGTCCTGTGGCACATTAATTCCCAGTTCAACTGCTTTTTGAATTGCTTCATAGCCCTGCAGATCATTGAAAGCAAAAACTGCGGTAGGAGGTTCTTCCAACCAGATAAGCTTTTCAACGGCAGCGGCTCCGCTATTATCTCCGGCATCGGTAAACACCACATAATCCTTGTTATATTTTATTCCGGCTGAATTAAGCGCCTCAATATATCCGTTCATTCTGTCGGAGGCTGCTCTGTGATTTACATTGCCTGTTATATGGGCTATTTTTTTATGACCTAACCCGATCAAATATTCAACAGCTTTTTTTGCCCCCGAAAAATTATCTATAATAATATTGTTCACGTTAAAGCCGATAAAATGATTTTCAATCAATACCAGCGGAAAATTAATATCTATTACTTTCTGAACAAGCTCTTTATCTCTTATATCACTTCCGAACAAAATCAATCCGTCAGCAGCTCCGCCGGTAAAATACTGTAAATACCGTGCTTTTGCATTTAAATCGTCGTTTGAACTACAGAAAATTACGTTGTAATTGAATTTTGAAGCACATTTTTCCAAAAGGTTGGCTAACTCCAAATAAATCGAGGTGTTGAACTCATTATATACTACTCCAATTACTCCGGCCTTTCGGGATACAAGATTGCGGGCCGCCTGATTCGGAATATAATTCAGCTTTTCGATAGTTTCCAGTACTCTGATACGAGTTTCTTCCTTTACTCCTGGCTGATTATTTATTACTCTGGATACTGTTGTTTTAGATACTCCGGCAGTCCTCGCTATATCAAAAATATTAATCATCAGCCATCCCCCCACATCTGACGCATTCCCGTTTAATAGCCGGGAATGTTTCCAAAACCCAATTATATTATATATTAGCTTTTTCAGTAAGACAATCACTTTAAAAGAACTTTGATGAATTATTCTCTGTTTTGTCTTACCAGTTCATATATCATTATTGATGCCGCAATTGAAGCATTTAAAGACTCTGCCCTGCCAGGCATAGGAATTTTCACAAGTTTGTCTGACATAGCGGCAGTCTCCTCACTTATCCCGTTTGCCTCGTTTCCTACAATTATTGCACTTTTAACTGTTAAATCCTCATCATAATAATTGTTTTGTCCATTCAGATGAGAAGCAATTACTTTATAACCCAGGCTTTTTAATTCCTTTATTATTTCAGCAGTATCAAGATTCTCAATAATAGGCAGATGAAAAATCGAACCCATAGTTGAACGCAGTACCTTTGGAGAATATACGTCAACACAGCCCTTAGTCATTAGCACAGCAGAAACTCCTGCTGCGTCGGCTGTACGTATAATTGTTCCCACATTCCCGGGGTCCTGGAGACTATCCAATATAACAACGGATTTTCCTGTGTTTATTACTTTGTCCATTTGAACCTCAGGTTTTTGGAGTACTGCAAGCACACCCTGAGGCGATTGTGTATCAGAAATATCTCTAAAAAGTTTATCAGGTACATTATATATCTCGGAACATACCTCAGAAAGTTTTGAAACTAACGCTTTTCCTCCGTTAAGGCTTTCAAGCTTGTCCGATATTACAACTTTAAAAATACTTTGCCCGTTTTCTACAGCATCATTCACAAATCTTATTCCTTCAACAAAATAAAGACTCTGGGCATCTCTGTGTTTTTTTTGATGCAAGGCTTTGACTTCCTTAATCGTGCTGTTCTGACTGCTTTGAATATAATTCACTGGTATTTCCCTCCGGAAAATGTTATCACAACTGCTATCTATACTTACTATAAAACTCCTTTAACTCAGCTTTAATATCCTCAGTGAGATTATGCCACCTGATTCCCTGTATTGCACCTTCCAGAGCATATAATCTGTTTATGCAGGCCGAGTCATCAACACTTTTAATTCTCAGCCAGGCTTCCTTGCTGCCGATGTCAGATAGCTGCTCAAATGTAGTAATTCCAACTTCATTCAGCTGCCGCTCCAACTCTTTACCAATATTCGGGTGTATCTCCAGTCTACTCAAAATTGTCACTTCCCTTAGTTTTATTTTATTGTTAACGTCTCCCTTACCTTCTTAGTCAGCTTTGCCACAACGGTAGAATAGGAGTGATCAATCATTGCCCTAACTTCACAATCCGGTACTACACCGTTAAGATATATAGTGTTAAAATATGGCTGCTGAATTGGCGGGCAGTGATATCCGCGTACAACCGTACCGGGATACTTATTGCGAAATACACTCCCTGTCATCCTATCACAGTTCAAGGTTATTTTATTATCTTCAGGCTTCGGATATATTTGTGCAAACAGCCTGTTACCTACTTTTACGCATATTGGGTGCTCACCGAACGGGAAAGCAATAAACGCACTGCTCTTCGAAAGACAGTAGTCAATAATTTCATCTGTTGTCATTTTTTAACCTCATTTTTTTCTCAAACAAATCGTCCATTATAGAAGCTTTTTAAGATAGTGCTTTTTATGTCCCACAGGACAATTGTCAAGAGTAGCATAAATCTCATAGCCATTCTTAATGTAGAAGCCCGGGGCCTGAAAGCTGTAGGTGTCAAGTAAAATTATCTTACAGCCCTTTTCTCTGGCTATTTTCTCAGCTTCTTGGAGCATTTTGGTTCCCCATCCAAATTCCCTGTACTTTTCATCAATCCAAAAAATATTAATATTTAAGCGGTGCCAGCCTGGAAATTCGCCTAATATACCGCCTATTATCCGTTCATTCTCATCTTTCAATATTAGCTTCAAAGGTTCAAATAAATTTTGTTCGTCAGTAGGTACATTTTTTAAATTATATTCCACTAATTTCGAAACAATATATTCTTTTTCATCATTTGAGCAATCATTGGATATTAAAACCTCCATCTATTATATCCCTCCTCGTAGTAGACCTATAATACTTCCAGCACTCTTTTTTTCTACTTCAATAAAATTCTCCCGCTCACTTATATTACCCAGATAATGAGCATCTGAGGAATATATTCTTTTAATATCTTTTAAAGTTTTATGCCGTTGAATCAACTCTGCCTCCTCGGCTTTATTTCGTATTTCCACGCAATTTATGAAAATATCCTCAGGCATAACACCAAAGCTTGACAGAAGGGAATTAGCCTGTCTGTCGATGTGAGCCGGAATTGCCACACCATTTAACCTCTTTTCAACAACCTCAAATATCTGATTAATTGATATTGCTGCGGAGGTTAAAAGTAATCTTTTTTCAATATGAGTTATATCGTCATCAGCATTCATAACCAATTGTGTTCCGAAAACCAACTCGTTATTACATATTTTTGGTAAACAGGAATATACCCAGGCCTGCATCTCATCAGCATATTTCAGTTCTGGAAACAAACATATTACATGAATTTCTTCAGCAGTTTCCACTTCCATACCCGGAATAACAAGCAAAGGCTTGTTTTCTGCACAAGCCATGCAGGCCTTTACATTTTCACAGGAATTATGGTCTGTAACAGCTATGACCTCCAAACCCTTTAACATACTCATATTAATTATGTTGTTTGGTGTCATGTCATTATCAGCACAAGGTGATAATGCTGTATGTATATGAAGATCATATGCCAGTTTCAATTATATCACCCGACTCAACAATTCGTTTACTTATTTCAAAGGAGTTCAACGGGGTTCCAATAATAATTATCCCGTTTTCTTTTGCCTTCCTGATCGTCAAATCCTCCACCCCGATATCTTCGGGTATTATAACACAGGCAACCTCAGTCATCAAAGCTACAGCAGGTACATTAACATTTGTCAGTACCGTAATCCATGCATCTCCTTTTTGAGCATGTGACATTACCCAGCTCAAAAGATCACAAATATATACGTTTTTTATTTCTGCTTCCATACCAGGCGTGTCAGTCAACAGTTTTCCGGATATTAAACTAATCAATTTACTGATATTCATTTTTTATCTCCATTCCCATGTGACGTACCGGAGTCCTTATCCATAACCGGAGGTACTCTGCCGCCCAGATCCACCATTTCTTCTGCCAGATCCCGTATTCTTTGTCTCAGCTTAAAAATACAGTCGGTTTCATTTGCAATTTCTCGAACTATATCTTCAGCAAGAGCTCTGCAGTTTGGCGCTCCACAAGCGCCGCAGTCCAAGCCCGGCAGTTCATCATATATTCTTTCCAGCTTCTCAAGCTTTTCCATCGCTTTCAAAACATCCATATCCAATTTCATAACAGGCTGGTATTCAACGTTTGATGTCCATATCAATTCCCGGAAGTTTTTTGGTGTCATTTTCTCTGTACTGCTTACCGGAGCCTCAAGTATATGCTTCTTTAGGTTGGTTTTGCCAACAAAAACGTTTGTTACTGTCAGTGGCCCTCCGAGACAGCCACCTAAGCAGGACAGTGCTTCCACAAAGTCCACATCCGAAAGTCTGTCACCTTCTATTTCATCAAATATTTTAATAACATTATGAATTCCGTCAACTGCCAACACCTTTTCTGTGCCCAGCGCACCGCTTTCCCCGCCTGAATTAGCCCAGTCTATTCCCTCAAAGCCTGCTATTGAATAAGTCGATTCATTATCTTGATTACTTAGTACCGTAAGTACCTTAACATATACTTCTTTAATCGAAAATACACCATCCACATAGGAGTTTTGCTTTTCATAGGGAGACTTTACACTTGTAACCTTTCCAGGACAAGGTGAGATAAAAAATACGCCTATATCCTCCAATGGGATATTTTTTGTTTCCTGCAACTGGGTTTTAACAATTTTTGCTGCGACCTCCATTGGCGACTCCAGCTTAACAATATTCTCTATCAGACTTGGAAACCGGACCTGGATTAGTCTCACAACCCCGGGACAAGCCGAGGAAATCATGGGCTTTTTAACAGATTGGTCCAAAAGCAGCTGTCTGGTTGCCTCACTGACTATTTCGGCCGCCCGGGCCACCTCAAATACATGGTCAAACCCGATTTTCTTCAATGCATTTAATATATTGTTTCTTGAATATTTTTTTTCGAATTGTCCATAAAAGGAGGGGGCCGGAATAGCTACCTTGAATTTATAGTCATAAATCATATCGAGCTTGTCGCTTATGGCCGTTTTTGCATAATAGGGACAAACACGTATACATTCTCCGCAGTCAATACACCTCTCCTTAATTATCTGCGCTTTACCTTTTCTAACCCGGATTGCCTCAGTGGGACACCTTTTAATACAGTTGGTGCAGCCTCTGCACTTATCTTTGTCTAGATTAACTGAATGGAAGTATTCTTTCATAATGCTCTCCTTCCAAAAGTCTAGAAGAAATAAACTGTTATTGTCACCTTTGTTCCAACACCTACCCTGGTATCTATCTTAAGGTCATCTGCATACTTTTTCATATTGGGAAGTCCCATACCTGCTCCAAAGCCCATTTCTCTGATGTTGTCAGAGGCGGTGGAAAACCCTTCGGTCATGGCAAGCTCCAGATCAGGAATTCCAGGACCGTTATCTTCAATGTTTATAATAACTTTATCTGTAAATACCTCTACCCCTGCTGTACCGCCGTTTGCATGTATAACTGCATTTATTTCTGCTTCGTACATGGCAATGGCTGCCTTCTTAATTTTGTCTGATGAAATCCCAATCTGGGCTAACATCTTCTTAACACTGCTTGAGGCTTCTCCTGCAGCAATGAAGTCATTGGAGGGTATTCGATACTTATACTTAACAGTACCCATTCCTACCTCCCGGCAGCAGAATTATTTTTCAAACCAGCTTCGTAAAGCCTCCCACAAGCGATGAACATTGTAAGGTTTGTTGACATAAGAACAATATTTTTTTCTTTTGCCAGTTCTATCATATTGTCAAGGGGCTGTTTCCCTCTGACAAAAATAACTGCCTTGATGTCCATCATTTCAGCTGTTCTTATAACCTGGAGATTGATTAGCCCTGTTAATAAAACAACGTTTTCAGTTACGTATGCCATAACATCGCTCATTAGGTCCGAACCGCAGGCAGATGTAACCTCATAATCCAAAAGTTCATTTCCTGTTAAAACCTGAGCATTTAATATACCGGAAATATCAAGGAGCTTCATATGCTTCACCTCGTGTAACGTATCAACATAATTAATATAGTCAAGGCTGGCCTTTACCTGCCCTACCACTAAAAAAAGCAGCTGCCGCCTACAAATTCCTTCACTATTGAATTATTCGGCACATCTTTTCCCTCAATCGGCACAAAGTAACTTAAAAATTCAATTAATCTCTTAACCTCTGAGTACCTTTCATTGTCCGGGCCCAGTTGCGTTAAAAGTGGCTCGGCATAGGTTTTTAACAGACAAAGTTCATAGACCAGAGATGAATTAAACATAATATCAGCATTCTCCTGATATGGGAATATGTTTTTCTCCTCACCCCTTCTTACAGACGGCCACCTGTTTATGGTATTTATTGCAGAACAGCCTCTAAACTGGTTATCTCTGACAATTCTTCTGATAATCCTTGTATCTGTTGAGGGTATTCTATTGTGGTCATCAATGTTCATTGATGTCAGAGCACTTACATAAATCTTGTATTTGTCCTCAGGTGAAATTGATGCAGTCAACCGGTCATTCAAGCCATGTATCCCTTCTATTACCAGGATTGTATTTTTATTCATGACCATTCTTTGTCCGAAGGATTCTCTGCAGCCGGTTTCGAAGTTATATATGGGTATCTCCACTTCATGACCTTCCAGAAGTGCGGCCAAATGTTTATTAAACAATTCTACATCAATTGCCTCAAGAGCTTCGTAGTCATATTCACCATCCTCATCCTTGGGCGTTTTGTCTCTGTTTACAAAATAGTTATCCAGAGAGATGGTTTTTGGCGTATAACCGTTTACTCTCAGCTGAATGCCCAATCTGTTTGCAAAGGTTGTCTTACCAGATGAAGATGGCCCTGATATAAGTACAATACGTTTTTCCTCTTCATGGTTTGTGATCTTATCGGCTATTTCTGCTATTTTCTTTTCGTGCAGGGCCTCGCTGACCCTTATTAAGTCTCCTATTTCGCCGGCCTTGACAATATCATTAAGAGCTCCTACATTTTCAACACCAAGTATTCGAACCCATTTTTTATACTCAATAAATACCTTGAACAGCTTTTTCTGTTCTTCAAAGGTCGGAAGCTCTTCAGGCCTATCCTTTGAAGGAAATTGAATAACCACTCCGGGTTGATGGTATTTCAGGCTGAAACACTTTATATAGCTGGTATCAGGAACCATGTAGCCATAATAGTAGTCCTCATAGCCCCCACAGTTATAAACTGTAACATAGGGTTTTTGTCTATACTCCAAAACCTCATATTTATCCAATCTTCCAGTCTTTTTATATAACTCTCTCGCGTCCTCGGTAGATACAATCTTTTTTTCAAAGGGTATAGCACTGTCAATTATATCATTCATTTTTTTCTGAACCGTTTCCACATCAGTCTCTGTGAGCTCTTCGTCTCCTCTGATTTCACAATAAACTCCGTTGCTCATGGGATGGCTGATTACAGCATTTCTATCTGGAAACAGCTCATTTACTGCCTTAATAAAGATAAAATAAAGACTTCTTCTATAAATCCTCATACCATCTTCATCCGTAAGGTCAATAAATTTTACTTTTGAATCTTCGGAAAGCTCATAGTTCAAATCCTTAATGTCGTTATTAACCCGAGCAGCAACAATGGCCGACTTATATAAATCCTTAAAACGTCTGGTCAACTCCAGTAAGGTTGTTTTCTTCTCTATTTCGTACTTGTCATTATTTATTGTAATACAAATTTTGTTGTTCATATGAATTCCTCCTTATTGTTCTTAGTTTTACGGTATTTATAGTATATATTTATTAGTTTATAACTGGTTTTTATTGCGAAAACTTTTTCCTATTTTTTAAACTATATTTAGAATAGATAAAATATTAAAACTGATGACTTATAAAATTTAGTATATAGTCTATATTATTAAAGGACTGAATTTCATATACCAAACTACTATCCGGACAGACTCTATTATATCTGTTTAGCCAAACAGCCTTGATTCCGCAATTAGTCGCCCCGATCATATCAGCTTCCCAAGAATCTCCTATAAATATTGCTTCCTCTGGCTTTGACTCACCCTTCAATAATGCTGTCTCAAAAATAGCCTTATCAGGTTTTCTTGAGTTAACATCTTCAGAAAACAATCTGCATTGCTTATGGTCAAAAATAGTATCATCCAAATCAAATAGTATTGTTTTAATCATCGTACCCCCAAAAAAACCTTATAAATATATTATACCATTAATTTCATATATTCTATTATTCTATAATTATGTAAAATATCCTTTAATTAATACAACCGGAAGATATCAATAATCCATAGAAATTAAGTGTAATCAATTACTATTTGACACCATTATGGCTATAATATAAAATGAAATTTGACTGCTTGAAGGACTTGAAACCGTTTTTTTGTAATTTGAGAAGGTTACTGTCCAATTTATTTAGAATTTGCGAGAGGTTAAATCAAATGCCAGATATTAAAGCTGAGATAAAAAAAGAAGTATCACGCAGAAAAACATTTGCAATTATTTCGCACCCTGA
>JAEYNI010000157.1 GCA_023412635.1 Bacillota bacterium | reverse complement strand
TTTAGTTAATTGATCAATTTCATAGCAAACATCACGATATTCTTCAGCACTGTTAAGGATTTCAAATTCCAGACGTATTTCTTCACTATCAAATGGTAATAATTTGTGTATATGAGAACCTTCCATTGTTCGTCCATATACACCGGAATTTGTCGGCTCCAACCCCATTACATAGTCTCCTGAAGCAATAGATTTCCATTGTACAAATTTAGGCAGATATCGTTTATTAAATTTAATTTTAATTCCGATATTACTTTTTTGGTTGAACAAGCAAGCAAAGGTATCTCCATTTTCATCTGCTGCCAATTCATGCATATATACTCTTTCTGGTTCATTGTCTACGGGTTCCTCCATAAGATTCCATTTATCAGCATCCTTCTGGGCTTCCTTATCTCGAGGGGTTACCTTTAAGGTCGGTAAAAGTACAACTGCATTTTCATCTAAAAAAGGATATCCGAGGTTGAAATGATACAGCAGCATCATTGGTTCCTCTCTAAACCCATTATTTTCGATTATATCAGTTATAACTATCTTTTTTTCCCCATATACAGTTTCAATTTTTCGTCTCAAGGTTAAGTTCTTCCCGAAAATTTCCGCTTCTCTCATCTTTCCGCTGACCGAAATTATGTAGCGCTCCTGATTCCATTCACCATCAGCACTTACATGTTCAGCTGGAGTCGATCGGATTCTTCCATGCATTGGGTAATGGCTGTTATTCTCTTCACATGGAATACAAGTATTTTCCAATCCACAAGTAAAAAGCAATCCCCCCATCAAGCTCCTGGGTCCTTCTTCACCGTGTGTATCATAGTCTGCCCGTCCTATCAAACCTTGTTTAGCCAAAAAATTAATATTCATTCCCTTGTACGAGAGATCTATAATATCAAGGCATTTATCTACTGCTAACTGAAAACGCAAATCACCATTTTTGACGTCGTAGCCTTTCATGCCACTTGCCCTCCCTTCTCCAAAAGAGATGGGACGTACAAATGCTAACTGCTGCATGCTTCCAACATATTTGTGAATTTCTCTGTTATTCATATTTTTCCTCCTTCGGATTGTGAATTTCATGAACCGTTTCACCATATATGCTATCACTATATTTAATAATATTCAATTATGTTTTATATAAATAAGTGTATATATACAATTTATCCCCTGGGTTGACTTCCCATATAAGGAAAAGTATAATTTTATCAATCAGTACATGGAAAATAATAAAAGAATTTGGTAACTTAATACAAATTTTATTTAATTCATAGGAGGATAAATACTTGAAACAATTATGGGATAAAAAAATTAAAAATATTTTGCTGCTTTATTGTGGAATTTATACTTTTGCTACAATACTAAATAGTATTTTATATCTTGCAGATGGTGTATATGAAGACCCCAGCGGTAATTGGCACGAACTAGACCGTGCAATTATTGTACTTATTGGAGCACTTGCATTTGGTCTATGTATTACTATAAAAACAAAGTACAGAATTTTAAGTGCCTTTATTGGGTATGTTCCAACTTTACTTTTGGCATTCGGATATGTATGGCTTACAGGATTACGAGAACCTTTGGCAGAAAGTGCATATTTTGATATTTTCATCAACTTTACCATGATGTTCTTATGTATTTCTGTCATATATAATATATATGACATTGTCAGGAAAAAGAATGCCAAAGTAATCAACCAATAATCGGAGTATTTCTATTACTTTCTTGGCTTAACCTACCTTATGCTGAAATCATAACACCCGCCTTGAATGCGGGTGTTATGATTTCAACTGTTTTTATCTGTTTATCATGCTTAATAATTTCTGCCATTCTTTCTCATCTTCAAAAGCTTTGAAGGCCTCTATATTAGGCAGGTACTCAACAAACCACATTTGTCCGGTTTCAATTAATTTCATAATATTGTTTATAGCCTCTTCCATTTTTTCTGCCTTTGCCCAGCATTCTGCAGCCAACCAGAAATAATCCGGCTGTATCTTATTCATTTCAGAAAAATATGTCGCCCACTCACTCCATTGTTCTTTACTTAAGTCTGTATCATTTTCAATTGGTGGATAAGGGGTAAAGGAACTATATTTTTTTATTAATTTAAATCCCACCTTCTCAGCAGTCTTTATTGAACCAATATTGGTGTCAACACAATGCCAGCCTATTTTCTTAATCCCTTTGGAAATACTGGAACTAACTGTTGCGGCCGTTGCAATGGAGCCTAATCCTCTCTTTTGGTATTCCTTTTCAGTTTTTACTCCGATCTCTATTCTGTCATCTACAATACAATCTACCATACTCATACTTATAATCTCTTTATCTGTTCTTACATATGCTCCGAGGCAATAGTCCTTAAATGCACTAATATCCTCGAATTTAATCCAATCCCTGATTTTATCACTGTTTTCAAAATCTACGTTGTTCAGATTACTTATGTTTACATATTCTAAAGTGTACTGACCGTCCAGGCTTTCAAGAAAATGAGTAAATTTGAGTTGGTCCAATTCATAATATCTTCTGACATATTTTCTTAATGCAATATTTTTATGAATTTCATGTATTCTGTCTTCCCACCCTTCGTCATCACAGGTTACCTGGTCAAAGAAATCAAGCTCCTCCTTGACCCCCAAGTTAAAAAGCTCATTATCTGCCTTACCAGCAACTACATTACACTCTGTTGTTTTAATTAGAGCAGATAACGGTTTTTCTAAATTATCAACATAGATCTCTCCTGGGGAAGTACCATTGATTACAGCCTTTATGGATAATTCATGATTACTATTCTTTATTAAGCCTTGTACCTTATAAAAATTGCTTTTTTGTAATTGATAAATCATTTTATTTATTCCCCCTTTGATTCATTTTTGAATATAACTTTTCTTTTTTACTTAAGTTTTGCTGACTCTCCTTTAATCTTCCGTTTAATCGCTGAAGTTCAAGGTTTAATTTATTATAGCTATCCAGCCTTTCGGGATTCAGAATTCCGTCAGCCAATGCTTGTTTGACTGCACATCCCGGTTCTGTATTATGCTTACAATCCCTGTATTTGCACGAGTGTATAATACGCGTTACATCGTCAAAACTTTCCTCAAGTGCCTCTTCATTACACCAGAGCTGGAGTTCTTTCATACCCGGGGTATCAATAATCATACTTCCTGATTCATGAACAATAAGCTGGCTACTTGTTGTTGTATGCCTGCCTTTACCAGTTGAACTGCTTGTTTCACTGGTCTTTTGCTGCGCCTTTCCAAGCAAGTGATTTGTAATTGTTGATTTACCAACACCCGAAGAGCCGAGGAATACTATTGTTTTTCCCGGTTCTAAATATTGATTGAAAGCATCCATTCCGATATTTTTCACCGCACTTACAGCGTGTATTGATATACCAGAAGCCACATTCTGTACCTTGTATATGTAATCTTCAAGACAGTTACAACAATCTGACTTATTCATAATAATTACAGGTCTTGCCCCACTATTATGTGCAAGGGTAATAAACCTTTCAATTCTCTGTACATTAAAATTATCATCAAGACCAATTACTATAAACACTATGTCAACATTTGATGCTATAACTTGTTCTTCAGTAACTCCGCCAATAATCACCCCATTTCTGATTTTTCTCCCACCTGATATCGGAAGTTTTCTTACAAAACTCGTCTTTCTGGGTAAAACACCGTAAATAATCCCTAGTTTTTCGTCGTCGGCAATTTTCATGGCAACCCAATCTCCAACTACAGGTAATTGATTTTTCTTTGATGCTGAGTAACAAATTCTTCCTGACAGCTTTGCATTTATATTCCCGTTTTCATAAAACAGAAAATAGTTATTTTTATGTTGCGTTACCACTCTTGCAGGAATATAACCATTATTGCTAAAATCCATAAAATAACTTTCAAAATCATTATCCCATCCTAAATCTATTAGTTTCATAAAGTCCTCCTAAACTAAAAAAGTACATAAAAATCCCACAGAAAATAACCTCCTGTGGGTTGCTAAAATTAGACATAACAAAGTGCAAAGCACTTTTATTCTCAAATAATATTCTTTCCAAGGCACAAAAAAAGCACGATAACCTTACCATGCCAATAGTTATGTCTTATTAATGTTTCAGGCTGAGGGGTTAATACTAGGGTGACAAAGGGTACAACTAATAAATCAAACAATTGAAAGGTTTGTTTGATAAATATACCATTTGTCCTTTATTTAGTTATGAAAAATCACCTCTGTTAATATTATTACCTATACCCATGTTTTTTACCTCTCCTTTCGCCTTTTAAAATAAAATACCATCTTTTACATTATATTGGTTAAATATTGCATAGTCAATCAAATGTTTGCCTACAAGCGTATTTATTTATGGTGATGGTAAACTTGCTTATCTATCCATTCACAGAACGTCACAATAGTATAGTCTTGTTAATTTAAATCATTAGCCAATGATATAAAGTGGAGATAATTGCAATAATACCCCCTAATAGCCCAGGTACAAAAATCAAAAGCATTATCCAAGTTAGTATTCTCCGCTTTTTCTTATATTCCTCATCTATTTCGACAATATTATCTTCATCGGAAATTTGATTCTCAGTTTCTATTACAACCTCGAAGTTGCTTTTAATAATCTCTTTCGCCTTTACCATCAGTTTTGAAGGCACATATAAATCTACCCCAAAATTTGTCGCACCCATGTAAATTTCTAAATATGCCCCGGCTTCCTTATACTTTTTGAGTACAGGAATTTGATTTGAAGTCAATAGTGCTTCCATTACTTCGGCTTCAATGCTATTAGCTGCTGAAACTAAAAAGACTTCTCTATCATATTCAGTATAGCTGTTTTCCTTTATTGGTGCTAATTCATCTACCAAATCCGTATCGCAATCAGTGCAAGTCTTATAGCCTTGCTCATATTCATATCTACATTTTGGACACCACGACATATTCAAACCTCCCGCATCACGATAAAATATCCTAACAATTCAATTATAAACTATTAATTCAATAATTGGTAGTTTTTGCAGGACACTCATAGGGCCAGTAAATCAAAGGCAGAAATAGGAAAACAACTCACTTGGTATCATGCTTATGTAGAATGTCACCTTTTATATACCGTTGCTTTTATGCTAACTGACATTGGAAATTTATCGTTATTATAATCATAATTAAATAAGCCGTTTTCACCCACGATTTCCATACCACCCGCATTAAAGAAGTTTTCCTTAAATTCATTGAGGTATTCAATATGTAAACCTGCGGAGGTAAGTGAATTTATTAAATCAGATACCGTATACATCCAAAAATATGCTTTTACACCGTGCTTCGGTTCAGAAGCATATCCGCCTATTGAATCATCAACATCAGGAAGCTTTCCAAAATAAGGGTACTGAACTTCTAAGACTTCTTTCGGAAGTTTCTCTGTATTCAGCATCAAGAAAAAAGGATGAGAATCAAACATATAAAAGAAACCATCATCTTTAAGAAGATGTCTTATGGTTTTTGCCCACTTATTTAGATCAGGTAACCATCCAATCGCCCCTTCTGAAACAAACACAACATCATATTTCTCATTGTGTTTTTCCATAAACTCCATAATGTCCGATTCTATAAACTGAACATTTGTAATATTTAAATCTTCAGCAAGTTTTTTAGCATAGTGAATATTATCTGGTACCAAATCAACGCCTACGGCACTTTCTGCCATTCTGGCTAATAAAATAGTATCTGCTCCAGTGTTACATTGTAAATGAATCACTTTTTTACCGCTTAAATCTCCAAGTTCGTTTTTAATATACGTATTGAATTGATGTCTCCCATCAAGCAATGACTTCTTAAATGAGAAATAGTGGTCTCTCGAAACTTGACTCCATGCATGTTTATTTGATTCAACCTCTTTCATTAGCTACCTCCTACATATTACATTCATAATTAAATACATGTTTTAGAACAATAATTCAATGCTATCAAAAATTTCCTTTAATGGCAACCCGCCCATGGCTGAACAATGCTATTTACGAAAAGGTGTTTTTTGTATAACATCTTTGAGCACCCTCATAAAGGGTGGTTGACTAGGACTAAAGCTCATAAAATTTACCCGTGTCAATACTCTTGACCTGCTTACCGTTAACATTTCAGGGTGTTTTCCCTTAAATTGCATTCTGAATCGGCAGAGCAATATCATACAAGAATGCTATTGCCACTTGTGGTACACTAAGTATCAGATAAATCAGGAAGGCAGGACAAATTTATGCAAGAGATAAGAACGGTAAAATATGATGCTGAATTAAAGGTGGAAGCCTATCATTTTCAAGGTATTATGCAGAAATTCCCCAATCATTTTCATGAATACTATGTGATTGGTTTTATTGAAAACGGCCAGCGTTTTTTGTCTTGCAAGAACAAAGAATTCACCATAGCGCCGGGGGATTTATTATTGTTTAATCCCCGTGACAATCATACGTGTGAACAAATCGACGGCAAAACACTGGATTATCGCTGTATCAATATCCAATCGGAAATCATGAGTAAGGCAGTCTTCGAAATAACAGGAAAAGCTTATTTACCCTATTTTATGCCGCAGGTAGTATTTCATAGCGAATTGGTTGCTGTGCTTCGTGAATTACATCAAATAATCCTGGAGGAGGAAAGTGATTTTAGAAAAGAGGAAATCTTCTTTTTTCTTCTGGAACAGCTAATTGAGGAATATACCGAG
>JAEYNI010000097.1 GCA_023412635.1 Bacillota bacterium | reverse complement strand
ATAGTGCTGACAAATTCTTTACCCTTGAGTCCTCATCTCTTCCCAATGCTTTCGGTATGATTGAGAAGGTATAGGAAATACCGTCCTGTGCAAATTGATAAGGAAGCTTCGAAATTGATTTCAAAACTGCCAGGGCACCGTTCAAATCTCTGCCGTGCATTGGATTTGCGCCCGGTCCAAAGGGCTCTCCGGCTTTTCTGCCATCCGGCGTATTTCCTGTCTTTGCACCATAAACTACATTAGAGGTAATAGTGAGAACTGACAGTGTCGGTACAGAATGTCTGTATGTTCTCTGCTTTTCAAGCTTCTCCATGAACGTTTTAACCAGCATTACCGCTATATTGTCAACACGGTCATCATTATTACCGAATTTAGGGTAATCACCTTCAATGTCATAATCTACAGCCAGGCCCTCTTCATTTCTGATAACCTTGACTTTGGCATATTTTATAGCACTCAGTGAATCGGCCACAACAGATAACCCGGCAATCCCGCAAGCCATGGTTCTGAGGATATCCTTGTCGTGAAGAGCCATCTGCAGTCTCTCATATGAATACTTGTCATGCATATAATGAATTATATTCAGGGTGTTGATATATAGTCTTGCAACCCATGTGAGAACTGTATCAAAACGTTTCATTACATCATCATAATCAAGATATTCCGTTTCGATAGGGTTTAGTGCAGGTCCTACCTGAACACCTGATTTTTCATCACGTCCCCCGTTTATTGCATACAGCAATGCTTTAGCCATATTGCAGCGCGCCCCGAAGAACTGCATCTGCTTTCCGATTCTCATGGCAGATACGCAGCAAGCTATACCGTAATCGTCACCCCAATAGTACCTCATTATGTCATCGCTCTCATACTGTATGGAACTGGTTTTAATTGAGGTATCAGCACAGAACTTTTTAAAGCCTTCCGGCAGGTGAACAGACCATAGAACCGTCATATTAGGTTCGGGAGCGTGTCCGAGATTGAATAGAGTATGCAGCATTCTGAAAGAATTCTTAGTTACAAGTGTTCTTCCGTCCAGCCCCATTCCTCCTATGCTCTCAGTAACCCAGGTCGGATCCCCCGAGAATAGTTTTTCATACTCCGGTGTTCTTAAGAACCTTACTAGTCTGAGCTTCATTACAAAATGGTCCATAAGCTCCTGTGCCTTTTGTTCGGTAAGTACTCCCTCTTTAATATCCCTTTCAATATATATATCCAGGAAGGTTGACACTCTTCCAAGGCTCATTGCTGCTCCGTTTTGTTCCTTAACAGCTCCCAGGAAAGCGAAGTAGAGCCATTGGAAAGCTTCCCGTGCATTTTCTGCAGGCCTTGAAATATCAAACCCATACTGCTGAGCCATCTGTTTCAGATTCTCAAGTGCCTTGATCTGACTCCTGGTTTCTTCTCTTTCCTGTATGGTTTCACCATCCATATAATCCAGTTCAAGGCTCTTCAGCTGCTTTTCCTTTTCTTCGATAAGTCTGTCTACACCGTAGAGAGCAACCCTTCTGTAGTCACCAATTATTCTTCCTCTGCCGTATGCATCAGGAAGCCCTGTTATAATGCCAGCTTTTTTAGCCTTCATCATTTCAGGTGTATAGGCATCATAAACTCCATCGTTATGGGTCTTTCTATACTCGGTAAAAAGCTTAACAACACTTTCATCAATCTTCTTTCCGTAGGCCTCACCACCCTTAACTACCATTCTGATACCACCAAAGGGCATAATTCCTCTCTTAAGAGGTTGATCGGTCTGCAAGCCGACTACTTTTTCAAGCTCTTTGTCTATATATCCAGGCTCATGGGAGGTTAAGGTTGAAATAATTTTTGTATCAACATCAAGAACCCCCCCGCTTTCCCTTTCCTTTGCAAGCAGATCGCTCACTTTTCCCCACAATTTAGTTGTATCCTCTGTCGGACCCTCTAAAAACGAAGCATCTCCCTCGTAAGGGGTGTAGTTATTAATAATAAAGTCTCTTACATCTATTTCTTCGCACCAGTTACCATGTTTGTAATTTCTCCACGCATCCATATGATTCACCTCTTATGAAATATAATTTGTTTGTTAAAATTTTAATTTTAATAAAACTGCCATGTTTTATTTATACCACAAAAGAGGAGTCCAAATCATAATTCTAAGGAGGTAAAATATTACAAACCCGTGCAATCATTCTTTTGCACGGGTTTGGCATGCGATAAAAGTTTTTTGTATACAAGATTACCTTGCTTCTTTTAATTTCTCGGTAATAAATTTGTCTGCAAAACTCTTACTAAAGGGTAATTCTATTCTGGTTGTTCCTGATACCAGAACGGTTTTTGCTTCCCCCTCCTTCTGCTCTGTAACAACCTTTGCATCTTTGACACTTACCGTATGTTTTTTTCCTAATAATTCAAGAGTAGCCGTTCCATTTTCCACTGTGAAGCTGGGCAAATTCATATATATTATTATACCAACGGCTATTACTGCTGCAATAACAGCCAATTTAAAGATACTTTTAGCAACCTTGGCAACAATCAAGATGATTGCGGCAACAATTATTATAGGTATTAAAAATGATGTGTCTAAAACACCAAGTCCCTTTAGTAACTCCATAAATATTCCTCCGTTTATAAATTTTAAATGAGATAACGAACCTGATTTAAATGTGAAATAACACCACTAAATCAGGAGAATTATACCATTACATATATCTTGATGCAATACAAAAGGAGTATACGCGATAACTACTTATTTATATATTTCTGATATTTTAACGGTTTTCCCTCCTCCCAGGGTCTATATTCATTTGCAAAATCTACTCGTGACTTATAGGTGGGATGGTCGTAGTTCCAGAGCATATAAACATAACCCGGTTCAGGCATGGCAAGGCTCTGCTGATGCATCTTTATGGTAGCCGTTGCTGTTGAAAAATTATTTTTTGTTAACTCCAGTTCAAATCTGTCGGCTTCTGTTTCAATACTTCTAGAATAAGCGTTTATCATAGGTGATGTTATAAACAGCATTAGGTATATTATGAGCATAATCAGCGGCAATGCTGCCACATCGGATAATTTGGTAAAACCCCAGCTGCCATTGGACTTTCTAAGGAACCAGTTGGACAGCCTGTATACAAGGTATAAAATAAAAATACTTCCAAGTCCACCGAAAATTATGGACTTCCAGATGTGTCCCATTAGGTAGTGCCCCATTTCATGTGCTACGACTCCCAAAACTTCCTGAGTATTCAAATAATTTATTGTAGTGTCCCATAACACAATTCTTTTAGTATTGAGAATACCTGTCATAAAAGCATTCATTTGATTTGTTTCTTTACTCTTATCTACCTGCAGCACCTGGCAATTTTCTATGGAAGTTCGTGAAAGCAGTTCATCAATTTTATTTGACAGCTGGACATCCTCCACCTGTTTGTACTCGTTGAATATCGGATCGATTACCACCGGCTGGACATATGAACCTATAAACAAATATGGTATCGAGACGAGGCCAAGATACAGCCACCAACGTTTTGGACACTTCTTTATAATAAGGAATGGAACCCATATTACAGCAGCAGTCAATACTGTGTTAACCACAAAGCTCTTAATCATTTCAATTATCCACTGGTACAAGGTCTGGTTTGAAAGACCATAGCGGTGCATTCTGAAGAAGCCGGTATACACATCAAGAGGCAGGTAGATTAAGGTTTCAATAAGTGAGTATACAAGGAAATACAAAATAATTATAAGCACCCATCGCTTGGTTCGACGGGAAGCCCAATTTCTGATACCTGCCGACAGCCTCGAAAACAAGAAAAATGCAGGAACGGCAAATCCGAGGAAAAGCCTCAGGAGCCAGGTGGCAATTTTGCTTTGCTGAAAATCAAAGGCCTCAGGTGAAGGTTTTGAAACAGTTACAACATCAGGTAATGCAACGGATACTTTGTCAGGGTATGTATTAATAATGTTTCTAGTATTAATGTTTTCAGATATTAATACAGCTAAAACGAATACAACAAAAACAGCAAGAAAAATTATTATAGCTTTGCGGATTTCCTTACTCAAAAAAACTCAACTCCCTTTATAATCAATTAATGTTCATGGAATTTTATCCATAAAATCTTATTCCATGGAATAATGTTCCATGGAACAAGCCTCTAATTAAATTATATGATATATTCAAACCAATTAGGAGTATTTTGTACCTTTTGCAAACACAGTTTCAATATTCAGTTCAGTATCACATATTACACAGTCGGCATCCTTTCCGACTTCGAGGGTACCCTTCTGCTTGTGAATTTTAAGTATCTTGGCAGCATTTCTTGTAATAAGTAAAATTGCCGTCTCCAGCGGAATTCCTTTATCTTTCACGGCTATCTTTAATTCTTCAAAAAGTATTTTTGTAGTTACAGTATCCGAAGAAACAACATTTCCCTGAGCGTCAAAAACCGGGGCACTGCCGTATGCATCGGAACTCATTGTAACTCTGCCAATATCAGCACCGGTATCTGCCAGTTTTTTCAGAGCGTCATAGCTGGCAATGCACTCAGGGTCTTCCTTACTGGGAATAAATCCCCCAGTGAGGTCAATATACCCACCCTTCTGCAGGTAACTACAGGCCTGCTCAAACAGCATACCAGTTCTGTTTACGTGTGTGGGTAGAAAATGAGAAGCAGGAATCAGTGTTTCATTTATCATTCTAAACAAATATTCAAGTCCTGTTTCACCTGTTCCCATATGGAAATGCACCAGCCCTGCCTTACCTGAAATTAATGCGCCGTTTCTTGCCTGGGCTGCAATCCGGGCAAGCTCGTCAAAGGTGGGCTGGAATGCTCTGTGATCCTCCAGGCAAAGCTCACCGACACCAATAATCTTGTCCACGAATACCATATCGTCCTGTATACTCCCTGTGAGAGTTACAACTGGAACCTGATATGAGCCGGTGTACATGTACGTGGACAGGCCCTCGGCTTCCAGCTGCTTTGCCTGGGCATACAAGCCTGCCACACTTCTGGTTACTCCGTCTGCCCCAAGAACTCCAACAACGGTGGTAACACCTGTTTTCAGTATATCAGCTGCGCTTGCCGAAGGTGTCCGGGTTGAAAATCCTCCCTCTCCGCCTCCGCCTGCTATGTGTACATGGAGATCTATAAAGCCAGGCAGAACTATCTTTCCACTGCAGTCAATAACCTCCACCTCGTCAATACTGCTAGCATTTATTGAGGTCTTGACTGCCGCAATTTTATCAAAACAGAACAGGATATCCTTTTTTCCTAGGAAATCCGGCGCATAAACTGAAGCTTCCTTTAATAATGTAAACATATAATTTCCTCCGCGTTATATCATTCCTCCTATCAGCAATATTGATACCTTAAAAAGAAATAAGCACTTGAGGTCCGCTAATTATAAGGACCTCAAGTGCCAACTGAATGCTTTGCAAATAGTATTTATTATAGTACTTTTGATAAAAATTCCTTGGTTCTGTTATTTTTAGGGTTGGTAAAGATTTCCTCGGGTGTATTTTCCTCAAGTATTCTTCCTTCATCCATAAACAGAACTCTTGTTGCAACCTCTCTGGCAAAGCCCATTTCATGTGTCACAATAACCATAGTCATTCCTTCATTTGCCAGTTGCTTGATAAGTTCAAGAACCTCGCCGACCATTTCCGGGTCAAGTGCTGAGGTAGGTTCGTCAAATAGAATAACTTTGGGGTTCATGGCAAGTGCACGAACGATTGCTATTCTTTGCTTCTGCCCGCCCGAAAGAGTTGAGGGATACGTATTCGCTTTATCTTCAAGGCCGATTCTTTTCAATAACCGAATTGCATTTTCTTTTGCTTCTGCCTTAATCCTTTCACGGGATGTGTTGATTTCATACAAAGGCTTCTTGTTTTTTACAAATATATTTCCAAGCCCTATGAAAAAATTCCTGAATTTCTTCATACGTAAATCATGAATCCCGGTATTTACCGGCGCAAGCATTATATTGTCCAAAACAGTCTTATTGCTAAACAGGTTGAATTGTTGAAAAACCATTCCCATATGACGTCGATGTATATTAATATCAACTTTCATATCGGCAATATCAACGCCCTCAAAAATGATCGCACCGCCTGTAGGATCCTCCATGCAGTTTAGGCAGCGAAGAAAGGTGCTTTTGCCGCTTCCTGACGGACCAATGATGGCAACCTTTTCGCCTTCATTGATGGTAACCTTTATATCCTTCAGTACTTTTAGATTACCGTAGCTTTTACTAAGATTAATTACGTCTATCACTCTTTCTTAGCCTCCTTTCCATTACTTTTATAAGCGATGCAATTATTATAACTAATACAATATAAATTAACGCCATAACAAGGTATGGAACCATAAACTCGTAACTATTTGTACCAATATAGTTAAATGCAACATACAGATCCGCGGCACCCACAAAGCTTACAACAGACGTTTCCTTAATGAGGGCTATAAATTCATTTCCCAACGTAGGAAGTATATTTTTAATAGCTTGTGGAACAACTATCTTGAGCATAGTGACTCTATAGCTCAAACCCAGAGCACGGCCTGCTTCCATCTGCCCAGGGTCCACAGACATAATACCGCCTCTCATTATTTCTGAAACATACGCACCGCTATTTAATCCGAATACCAGCACACATACATTTAGTGCTGGCAGGTTTATGCCTAATAAAGGCAATATGACATAATACGCTACCAGAAGCTGCACAACTACAGGCGTGCCTCTGAATAAACCAACATAAAAATTGCATATTTTGTCCAGTATTTTAGGCAATCTTTTGTACTTGGGCAACACTTTAACAATAGCTATTAATGTTCCGATAATAATTCCTATAGCAAGCCCGACAATAGCTATAACCAGCGTATTTTTCAGACCTATCAGAACTTTTTCATAGCCATTATTTTCATAAAATATTTCCCAGAACTTCATTATCTTTTTA
>JAEYNI010000070.1 GCA_023412635.1 Bacillota bacterium | reverse complement strand
TGCAACTTTTTTAGTTCCTCATCAGTCATTGTATATATCATTCCCTAAGATTACCATTATTTATGATGGGGTGAAATAATCATACGATAATCTTAAGGGTGAAATTATCACAAATTAAAGACAATAAATGCTAACATATATTTACATTCGCTAAAATCTACAGTAATATTGTTTTATGTAGATTTATTAACCAGGGGGTTTATATGAATTCAGTTAAAATTACATACATATCCAGCTGTATTTGCGGAATATTACTTTTTATTATCGGATTTGTTTTACTTATCAATATTAAAAACGCTCCTGGGCCGGTTAATAATGACAATATCACACCTTCTAATAATACAAATCAATTTGATATTATTGATAATTATACTGTAAATAAGAATCCCATCAATTTCTTAGTTTTAATCAAGGAAGCGTCAGGAAATAATACAGACACAATAATTATAGCAAACTATGCACCTGAAACCAGACAGATTAATCTTTTAAATATCCCTAGAGATACAAAGGCCGGTAATAAGGACAATATCAAAATTAATGCCATTTATAACAGAGGAATAAGAGGATCTCTAAACCCCAGTCAGGAAGATAAGGTTGAAGCAATAGAATATACTACTCAAACTATAACAAACCTTACCGGTATAGAAATCAATTATTATATTTATCTCGAAATTGATACCATTAAGGAAATCGTTGATAAACTTGGAGGTATTTACTTTGATGTGCCGGCCAGACTTAGATACGACGATCCTACTCAGAATTTGCATATTGACCTTCAGAAAGGGTACCAATTGCTGAATGGTGATAGAGCTGAACAATTTCTTCGCTTCAGACAAGCACATAGGCGTTATTATTCATCTGATGAATATAAGGAAGTTAGAAAAATTTATGATGGCTCGGATTTAGTAAGAACAGAGATGCAAATCAAATTTGTTAATGCCATCATTGAGCAAAAAGTTAATCTGCTTGAAATTCCAAAGCTTATTCCTGTTATAAACTCCGCTTTTAACAATGTAGTTACAAACACTGAGTTAAATAATGTTCTCACACTATTAAGTGCCTTTACACAAGGGTCCAGACCGGAAATGAACACGTTCAAGTTATATGGAATTGATAAGAGAATAGATGATCTGGCCTTTATTATTTATAACAATACCATTGAAGATACTAAGAGTAAAAAAATACTAAGGTCAGATGAAGTTATAGAAAATTATTTTAGTGTACCTGTTGCTAAGTTTATTCCTGACAAAAATAAAAAGTACGATTTTTCAACTGCCAAGGGTAGCAACCCATCAAACTCTGAAACTGATTCGGTTGGTGATTACAGCGATAAGCCTTAGGTGACGTTATTACCAAAATAATCCAAACTACGCATATCCATAACTTTTGGAGTAAAATGTTTTCAATAGAGGAACTGTAACATGAGACAAAATTAAGGTCATAATACCAGTCCCAGAGCGGATAAGCATTATGACCTTTATGTTTGACGAAATTGGGTTTCAAATAAATATTTATTTCAATGTAAATGACTGCCAAGCCTTATTGATAATATCGATGTTTTTTGTACTGTAATAAATTTTGATTACTGAGAATTCCAGTAAGTATGCTCTATTGCCTTTTTGAATTAGGTATGTTTCATTTTTATATGTTATACCACTATCACCTTTAACTTGAGTAACATACTTAACGTAATTTGTACCTTTATCTGTGAATGTTTCCTTACTTTCGACCGTTACGTTGGACTTGCTATTAAGTACCTTATCAAAACCAACCACCAATCTGCTTAGACTATCGACATCATCAAAAGTTGCAATACTAAAAGAACTTTCATAATTATAGAAGAACTGGTACGTGTCTTCATTATCCTCATCCCCATACCAATCCACAGGAATTGACATGTCGAAGCCCGGCCCATCAATTGTCCGTACTCTGTCATCCATAGAAACCTTTTTAGGATCGAGAAGTTTTCCCGTTACCTTTGCATCAAGCTTCTGAAAACTAAAGGATTTTATCATACCCTCCACAAGTCTTCTTTTGCTAAATTGAATGTATACATTTTCAGGAATTTCCGATTTTACAATATATTTGTAATTGTCATCTGTAAAGAACATCTCACATCCATATATTGTAGTTGAAAGCAACTTTAAGGTATAGTATACTTTGTTACCTTCAACCCCATTAATTTCGACTTTTTCCTGATTAGTAACCGAGTAGAACTCTGGATTATAATGGGCGGCATCGTCGTCTAGATACTTTTTGGTTATTGAATCTAATGTTTCTCCCTTATCCAAAGAGTATACTTGAACTGAAAAATATTCGGAATTATTACCTTCAAAAGCTATAACATTGCGTATTTTATCAGTTTTAATTTCTTCATAATATGGTATCATGTCTACAGTCCATTTTAATCTTGTATCCTGATACTTTCTAAAGCCCTCATTTGTTACATCTGAGAGATCCTCAGTACTTCCATCCTTATTAAATTTAAAGTCGAAGGATTGAATTAGATTCTGATACTTTTCATCATTATAATCGTCTTCATTCTCAGTTATAAGTAAGATATCGTATTCTGTAGTTTTAGTAATATAAGTTCTACTCCGAACGGTATTTTTATCATTGCTATAAATGAACTCCACATATTTTTCACCGCTATTACTATCTTCCACAAAGTCAATTAAAGTATACTCTTGTATTCTTTCTTTTATATTCTTTACCGCATTGTCAAGACTTGAACCTTCGGAATCGTATAAAAAGATTGCTAATGAATAAGATTCATCCTGGGCTACAAAAATATTTTCTGAGCCATTAAAATTTCTATATTCGAGCTTTAAGTCATCAGGTAGCTGCATTGACCATTTATAGTAACTGTCACCGACTTTTGACTTCTTGGTTTTCTTTATTAATGAACTAAAGTCTTTGATACTATTTGGATTTGCAATTTCCTTTGTAAAGGTGATTTTACCGTCAGAGGTTGAAACATCTGCTCCCAACATATCTGCAAGAGAAGTAATAGATGCCATAAAAGAATTGTTCTTTATGTAGGGTGCAGCATCAATACTAATTTTTTTACCTGCTACAACTGCTTCCTTCTTCTTTTCGGTAAGTTTTATATCCACACTATTATAGTTTATAACTGCTGTTTTAGCTTTTATATCAACATTAAGAGTCGCACCCAAAGCATCTGTTATAACGTTAACAGGCACAAATGTCTTACCGCCTGTCTGAGCACTTACTTCAGCTTTTACATTCTTGCCATTTACATCATAAGCACCCGTACCGGCTTTAAAAGATACAGATATTTTGGTAGCATTCTTGTTTTCAGTTGGAAGCTCTGCTGCAAAAGCAGAAAACTGAAGTATGGCAAAACACAAAACAAAACTCATGATCGCAAAAAATTTCTTCATTCTTTCTGACCCTCCTGGAGTTTTCACTCTAATTAAAATTATATTGCTAAAGTTGTGTAGACAAAGCAAAATTATGTTTAGTAAAACACTATTTCAACTCATCCAAAGCAACATTAACGCTCTGCGTTTTACCATCTCTGCGTATATTCACTTTTACCTTGTTGCCGGGAATTAATCCTTTAAAGGCTTCATTCAAATCAACTATTGTATTAACTGCTTTATTGTTAACATTATAAACATAGTCATTTTTTTTCAGACCGGCTTTTTCTGAACATGATCCCTCAATAATTCGGGTTATTTTCAAACCTGTTTTACTTGGAAGACCATTTAATGCAACATAGTCTTCTTCAAACTCAGCCCCGAGTGTTACCCTTTTAACTTTTCCGTATTTATAGAAATGATCAAGAACAAATTCTACAGTATCTATAGGAATTGCATAATTCATTCCTTGAGCATAAATTCTTGACATGGAATTCACTCCAACTACCTCTCCGAGGATATTAACAAGCGGCCCGCCACTATTACCGGGATTTAATGAAACATCTGTCTGAATCAACTTGTACTGGTAATATCCGTCAATGCTTCTGTTAAGGCCGCTGATGACACCCACAGATGCACTGTTTCTGTTTTGGAAGGAAAGTGGAGTTCCTATAGCTATTGCAGTTTTACCGATTACAATATCAGACACATTTCCGAACTTTGCAGGTACCAACCCAATTTTGTCAATCTTTATTACTGCAAGATCAGAATCTTTATCTATATACTTTAATCTGGCATCATAACCGCTTCCATCAGATAGTACAACAGCTATCCTGGTCATATCTTCAACTACATGGGCATTGGTCAGAATTTCCCCGCCTGACTTAATTATTATACCTGTACCTAAGGCAAGTCCTTCGATTGAACCTTTTTCAGCTTTTATATTTCCAATGATTCCTACTACTGAAGGACCAACAGACTTTACTATTTCGGGTATAACGTCATCATTTTTATTTGATATGTTTATAGTATTATTCTTTTGAGAAATATTAAGATTTAGAAAACTTGAAAGAGCGGTAATATCAACATAGACTTTGTTGTTTACAGTCGTAGCCCCAACATTTGCTGTCTTACCATTAATGTTGATTTTTATACTGGACATACCTGAAGCTAATAAATTAGAAAATACAAATAAAAAAAGAACCGCAAAAAATAAAACAACTTTAGTTTTATGTTTATTCATTTTCAACCCCTGTGAAATGTTATTATTGTATAATACTAACATTTATTCACAGTAATTACAATAAATTCGATATTTTTTATTGCCAAATTTACTATAAATTTCTAGAATATTCTAATAAAATTTCTTAAAACATAATATGCTGTAAATAAAATAAGTACTGTTACCCAGAATGATTTACTTCTTGGTATGATTCTTAGCTTCCTTCCAAATATTCCTGTCAATAATTCCACATATGTCAGCATAGCTATAATAATTCCCAATAAAGGTACGGGATTATATTTTACTGATCCTATAATATCTCCTGACAGCAGGTGTTGTACACTTCTGGTATTACCGCAGCCCGGACAATATATATGAAGATAAGTGTAACTGGGACACCCCGGTAAAAGAGTGCCCAAATAATACAACTCATGTCTGAATACGTACACAAAGGTAACAGAGATAAATGGGAAAATAATTACTATGAATTTTAGCCAAGCAGATTTAATATTCAAGGCAACCTCCGTAACATTCAAGTATTCAATGTTAATTATACTCATATTTCTTAAATAAAGACTGATTGTGGAAGAAATTCTCAAGCAATTATCATTTTAATATAAAATCCAGTTTAAGTATATCTTCTAGTGATACCTCCCCGTTATGGTATGACTTCCTGTTTTGAGTTTTGTTCATGTAATTGATGCTTCTTTTACTACACCACTGGATACAGGCCATACACTGCTCACAGCTATTATTCCAGACAGGACGGCCATCAACAGTCATGCTTATATTGTTGACCGGACATACTTTTTCACAAACCCGGCAGCCATTACAGTTCTGATTTATATTAAAGTGTTTATCCTGCGACTTAAAACCCATCCTACTATCATGAATATTCTTCCTCCCGCTTTCGAAACTTAAATAAAATCTTTCAA
>JAEYNI010000043.1 GCA_023412635.1 Bacillota bacterium | reverse complement strand
TATAAATTTCTGGATAAGCATGAAAATGGAATAAGTCGTGAAGAAAAGAGAGAAGTTTATCTACAAAATTTCAGGGCTGATACATTTTTATCCGGTATCAATGCAGTGACCATGGAGGGAGAGCTTTATAACATTGATGGTAATGGCAGTCGCGTGGCTCCCATTATTTACGGGCCAAAGCAAGTGATTGCTGTTGCAGGTACAAATAAGATTGTAAAATCCGTCAACGAAGCAATATTGAGAACCCGGCAGGTTGCAGCACCACTGGATGCAAAGCGGCTTGGGAAAGAAACCCCCTGCACAAAACTTGGCAAGTGTATAAATTGCCATCATTCAAAAAGGATATGTAATGACTTTGTATTAATAACAGGTCAGTTTGAAAAAAAGAGGATAAAAATCATTTTCATTAAAGGGAATTATGGCTTTTAAGTTAAACACAGCGACGCATGAACAACCTTGTATTACTTGCTTTAGGATGATCTTGGCTGTTAGCCCAAAAATAAATTTAAGGGAAGATATTACTATGAACATTTTAGTATTGAACGGAAGTCCAAAGGGTAACTATAGCATAACACTTCAAACAGTGCTTTATTTGGAAAAGACCAATCCGGGGCATAAATTTGAGATTCTTAATGTGGGAAGCCAAATCAGAAGCTATGAAAAGGATTTTACTTCTGCGAGCGAGGCACTTAAAAATGCTGATTTGATACTCTTTTCCTACCCGGTATACACATTTATAGCCCCAAGCCAGCTTCACAGGTTTATTGAGCTTATGAAAGCTTCGGGAATTGATTTTAGCGATAAATTCGCAACTCAGATAACAACCTCAAAGCATTTCTATGATGTGACGGCCCATAAATATATTCAGGAAAACTGCCAGGATCTTAAAATGAAGTTTATTAAGGGCCTTTCGGCAGATATGGATGACTTAATAACCAAAAAGGGTCAAAAGGAGGCAGCTGATTTTTTTGATTATGTATGCTGGTGCGTGGAGAATAACGTCTATGAGGCGCTTCCAAAGTCTCCTGGCGTTGCAAAACATATACCGGTAACACCATTGAAAAACACTTCAGGGAAGCCGGGCAATGTGGCAATCGTTGCAGATCTAAAAAAAGAGGATACCCAGCTGGGCAATATGATTAATCGCTTTATGGGTAAACTCCCTCTCAATTCAACGCTTATCAACATTCACGAGTTTCCTTTTAAGGGAGGCTGTATAAGCTGCTTTAACTGTGCAGTAGACGGTAAATGCATCTATAAGGACGGCTTTGATACCTTCCTTAGGGAAAATATTCAGACTGCAGACGCTATAGTTATCGCATTCTCCATTAAAGATCACTCAATGGGGCCTAGGTTCAAGATTTATGATGACAGACAGTTCTGCAATGGTCATAGAACTGTAACTATGGGTATGCCCTTTGGATACCTTATAAGCGGCGATTATAGCAAAGAAGCAAATCTTCAGCTGATAGTTGAAGGTAGAGCAGAAGTTGGGGGCAACTTTCTGGCAGGTGTTGCTACTGACGAGTTTAACCCAGATAATGAAATAGATAAACTGGCAGAAAAGTTGGCTTACGCAATAGAACACAGGTACGTGCAGCCATCCAATTTCCTTGGTGTAGGAGGAATGAAAATATTCAGAGATTTAATATGGCTTATGCAAGGAATGATGAAAGCAGATCATAGGTTTTATAAAAAGCATAACCAATACGATTTCCCTCAGAAAAAGAGAGGGACAATGCTGAAAATGTATCTTGTAGGTGCATTAATTTCAAATAAAAAGATTAAAGCCAAAATTGGCAATAAGATGAATGAGGGAATGGTAGCCCCATACAAAAAGGTTATTGAAACTGCGGCTGTCACGTCAAAAAACAGCAAGTGAGATAACAAGGATGCCTGTTATACGTAAAATTTAGTTTAATTGCTTGACTTTAGCTGAAAACTAAAAAATAGTATAAACATCAAGGGTAAAAACCTGATACAAGAGGTTATTACCCTTGCTTACGTGGTGAGGAAAGTTATATTTACCTTGAATTTGTAGAAGAATTGCAGATAAGAAGACAGTGATAAAATAATTTATGTAAACAGGTTAATCCAGCAAAAATAGCCGCTTTTTGTGTTACAGAAATAGAAAAAAGACAGAAATGTTGCCTCGTGACTGCCTGATAAGCCTTGAAACCACACCCTTCAGAGGATATAATACAAAGTGAGAAATAATGAGCTTTGCATCTTATGGAAACTTTTCATCATAGATTTCAGCCAGAAGAACAGAATAATCGAGATTTCAGGCGGTCTTGTAAAAGACCATCCTGATAAAAAAGAACTTTGGTAATATACATGTTTTCATAACATTTTGTGACCGCTATTACGGCTCATTGAGGTTAGCTTGAAAGACTTCACTAACGCTCGTCTTCCAAACCAACCTATGAATTTATGGCCGCGCGACATATTCAAAGTATTTAGTACTTGAATGAAGTAACGAGTTTTAGCGGATATCCAAGTTTTAGCAACACTTGGTATAGCAAAGACTTTGAAAACGCGCAAGGCCAATTAACCTCCTTTATTCGCCTCATAGCGGATATGGGAGTGTACAAATTTCATTACTATTTGTGACCGCTATGTCGGCTCATTGAGGTTAATATTATGAACGTTCCGAGTCATCATTTTTATAGAAACTTGAGTTTGAAGAAAAAACTGCTTTTTTCATATATCCTTTTAATTGTAATCCCCCTAGTAATCCTGGGTTTTTATACTTATTATTACTTTTCGAATACTTTATATGAGAAAGTGGTTTTAAGTTCACGGGAGAGTAATGAGCAGATTGTAAAGAATATCGATAATTTCTTGACAAATCTATCAAAAATATCTGAATTCCCCAGTTTGGATGATACAATCAGCAGTATTCTTCGAAAGGATTATAGTGAATCTGAAAACAGATTCGTCGAAATTTTAGATGATGTTGAAGATGCTAATGCATCCCTTTATAAGGGTGTGTTCTATATGAACGAATATATAGGTTCTGTTACAGTTGTTCCTAACAACATGGATTATGTTTTTAATGTAAGCATAATACCCAAATATACCGTTGGTTATCCGGATAAGTCGGAAAAATGGTTTCAGGACATTATAAAAGCCGAAGCTAAAGCTGTTGTATTCGGAATTCATAGAGATTTTCTTCAGACAGAGGGTGAATACGTTATTTCAGTTGGAAGGAGTATTGTTGATCCATTTTCAAACAAATGCTATGGAGCAACCATAATTAACGTAAAAGTTGACAGAATAAAAACGCTCTGGGAAGACATTTCACTGACCCAAAACAGCAAATTTGTAGTAATTGACAACGAAAACAATATAATATATGGGAGCGGTGTAGGAATTTCCGGTGATAATATAAGTTCTATACCCGGCTTTTCAGAGGTTATTGCCCAGGATGGTTCCTCTGAGACCATAATAGACGGTGAGGAGGTCTATTTAAATATTGCCACATCTGAGTTATACCAATGGAGAGTGGTAAGTATAACGCCTAAGGATGAATTATTTCGTGAGATATATAATATCAGGGATGTAACTGTACTTCTCTGTATTTTATTGATAATGCTTTCTTTGAGCATATCTACAATAATTGCTACCGGTATTACCAAACCAGTGCTAATGCTTAAAAACTCCATGAAGTTAGTTGAACAAGGAAATCTGCATGTCACCTCATCTATTTCAGGAGGAGAAATTGGTGAACTAAGTGCCGGTTTTAATAGAATGATAACTGAAACGAGGAACTTAATCAAAAAAATATATGAAAAGGAAACTGAGAAAAGAAATGCTGAAATCCTTGCTCTGCAATCTCAAATCAGTCCGCACTTTCTTTACAACACCCTCAACACCATAAAATGGATGGCC
>JAEYNI010000040.1 GCA_023412635.1 Bacillota bacterium | reverse complement strand
GGAGGTTAGCTTGAAAGACTTCGCTAAAGCTCGTCTTCCAAACTAACCTATGAATTTATGGCCGTGCGAAATATCCAAAGTATTGTTAATGAAAACTATTTACAAATACTTAGTGTTTACAATACTTTAGTATTTACAATACTTTGAAAGCGCACATGGCCAATTAACCTCCTTTATTCGCCCCATTGCGATAAAGGATATATATTTCATTACTATTTGTGGCCGCAATGTCGGCTCAAAGCCACTTTAGTGTCAAAGCCACTTTAGTGGCTTGGGAGGTTAATATGCCAAGGAGAACAGATTTGAAAATACCTTTTCAAGTGAAGAAAGTAAAAGCAATTGTATTATTTATTGTAATACTATTCTGTCTAATTACTCCAATTGGAGTAATTGCGGTAGATGCTAGTACATCAGATTCAATTAAATCTGATGAAAGTTCTGCAGATACAAGGTCAACTAAGCCAAGTACAGCTAAATCTGCTGGACTGAATTCAGTGGATGATACATCAAATATAATAAACGAACAGCTCCAGTCCAATGATAGTGCTGTAATAAATGACAGCTTAAAGCAGTTTTATAACAATGATACAAAAAAATTATTCCCTGAATTCAATCCTGAAGAGATTATTAGCAGTGCTGCAAAGGGAGAATTGGATTTCAGCCCTAAGGGCCTCCTGAACAAGGCAGTTAAGTATTTGCTTGAGGAAGTATTCCTTAATTTTGACATTCTACTGAAAATAGTTATTCTTGCCATAATTTGTGCCATACTAAAGAATCTCCAAAATTCCTTTTTAAGTGAAAGCGTGGGGGAACTGGCCTTCTTTGTATGTTACATAGTAATAGTTTCTGTACTGATGGTCAGCTTCAGTAGTGCAATGCAAATGTGCACCGAAATCATAAACAACATGGTAACCTTTATGCATTCTATTATTCCAGTTTTGGTAACACTCCTGGTCTCAACCGGAAACTTTACCTCAGCTGGAGTTTTTCAACCTATTCTCGTAATGCTCGTTGAAATTGGAGCTACAGCAATTAAAAACTTTTTTATACCTCTGATATTTATAGTCACGGTATTGAACATTGTAAACAACATATCTGACAAGGTACAGCTTACAAGACTATCAGGCTTTTTAAAACAAATATGCACCTGGGGGTTGGGACTGATACTTACTGTTTTTATAGCAATAGTATCAATACAGGGATCAATGGGAGCTGTAGTTGATGGTGTTACAAGCAAAACAGCCAAATATGCCCTGGGAACTTTTATCCCTGTTGTGGGGAAATATCTGGCGGATGCCGCTGATACAGTTGTAGGTTGTACTCTGGTAATTAAAAACGCTTCAGGGTTGGTTGCAATGATCGGAATAATTATAATCTGCCTGGCACCGCTTTTGAAGATACTTGCAATGATAATCCTGTATAAACTGGCCTGTGCTTTTGTAGAACCTATATCGGATAAAAAAATAACTAATTGTCTTAATGATATGGCGGGTTCCATGACATACATTTTGGGCGTAACAGCTGCTGTAGCTGTCATGTTTCTGATTGCCATTACCGTTGTTATAAGTTCCTCAAATGTATCAGCCATGATAAGGTAGGAGGTTAGCTTGAAAGACTTCGCTAATGCTCGTCTTCCAAACTAACCTATGAATTTATGGCCGTGCGAAATATTCAAAGTATTTATATTCATAAATACTTTGAAAGCGCACATGGCCAATTAACCTCCTTTATTCGCCTTATAGCGGATAAGGAGTAGATAAATTTCATTACATTTTGTGGCCGCTATGTCGGCTCATGGAGGTTAATATGCTTAAATTTCCATATGAGAGTTCTGATTCGCACACTATTTTTTCAAATATGGATGAACTTAAGAAGCGAGATGGAAACTGGAAAGAAGGGAAGACCTGGAGTCTTGTTTATTATGCCGGAGAAGAGATAACAAATGTAGCTGAAGAAGCCTATTTGAAGTTTTTCCATGCAAATGCGTTAAATCCCACAGTCTTCAACAGTCTCCGCCAATTTGAAAATGACATTCTTTCTATGACTGCCGATCTGTTTCACGGTGATGAAGAGACTGCAGGAAGTCTGACCAGCGGGGGCAGCGAAAGTATTCTGATGGCTGTTAAAACTTACAGAGATGAGGCTAGGGCTCTTCATCCGGAAATAAAGGAACCCGAGATGATTTTACCTATATCAGCCCATGCCTCTTTTGAAAAGGCGGCTCACTATTTTGGTGTCAAGGCTGTGCATATACCGTTAACTAATGAGTATAAAGCGGATTTAAACGCACTTGAACAGGCAATTACACAAAATACAATACTTATCGTGGGTTCAGCACCGGCATATCCCCAGGGAATTGTTGATCCTATAGCTGAGATGGGACAACTTGCGATCAAGTATGGTCTAAGGTTCCACGTGGATGCGTGTCTGGGAGGCTTTATCCTGCCCTTTGTAAAGGATATCGGCTATCAGGTTCCTGATTTCGATTTTTCTGTTCAGGGTGTGAGTTCAATATCAGCTGATTTGCATAAATACGGCTTTTCAGCAAAGGGAGTATCGGCAATCCTTTACAGGAACAGTGAGCTCCGCAGATATCAATATTTTGCATATGCAGACTGGCCGGGTGGCTTATTTGTATCACCTTCAGCCACAGGAACCAGACCCGGCGGAGCAATTGCCTCTGCATACGCTGTTTTGAACTATCTTGGCAGGAAGGGCTATCAGAAGCTTGTCCGGACTGTTATGAACATAACCGGAAAAATCAAGGAGGGTATAGCTGAAATACCTGAACTGTTCATACTCGGTAAACCTGAAGCCGGCGTTTTTGCAGTTGGTTCTGACAGTATAGATATTCATACTCTGGCAGATGTACTGGAGGAGAAAGGTTGGGTAATAGATCAGCAAACAAATCCGGACTGTCTGCATTTTATGGTTACGCCGGCACATGAAGCTGTTTCCGGAAGTTTTCTAAGTGACCTGAAAGCTGCCGTAACTGAAGTAAAGAATACTCCAGAGACTTCAAAAGGAAACAGTGCCGCACTTTACGGTATGAAAGCTGCGCTGCCGTCGGGAAAGACTGAAGAATACCTGCTGGACAGCCTTAATAAGCTGATGGGGAAGAATAAGTAAAAATCGGTTGGGGGAGTTGAAAAGGTGGAATATGAAGAGTTGAAAGTTGAAAATGGAAAACTTGAAGATATAGAATTTGAAAATCGATAGTTCATAATAAAAGCAGCTGAGGAAAAAGATATTCCCATAATGAATTTATTGACCTTGGAAACAAAATAAATACATAAAAAAAAATTCTAAACAAAATAAAGTCGGTTAAATATCTAAATATCTTCTATTGATGAACAACAAGATTGTAAATATAATATTAAACATAAACAAACATAGCGGAATTATATGTTAATATATCAAAGACGCTGGAGTATAGTTAATTAAATATTTACAAAAAGACAATATATCTGATTAGAAAACTAAAGGATAATTTCAGTAAATTACTGTGATTATCCTTTGTTTTTTTAAAACAAGTAATTCATCGCTATCTCAGCCGTAGAACCCGCAAGGTAACTGATATAACAATTTATATACGCCAGTGTGCGTAGAAGGGAAAAAATATGAAAAACAATAAATTAAAAATTTTAACTGTAGCTTTAATTACAGTCAGCTTGATGATTGGTGGAACAACAGGCTGCGGGAACAATGTAAATGATGTTTCAAAGGCTGTGGCTTCAAAAACGGAAGCAAATACAACAGCTGGAGAAACAGAAGAGGCTTCAAGAAATACAGAAATATTTAAGATTAATATTGCAGTAGATTCAGGTACTTTTGCATATCCTTTCTGGGTTGCCAAAAATAAAGGACTTCTTAAAAAGTACGATATTGAAGCAAACTATCAGACTTATGCTTATGGAATTGACACTATAAATGCTGTTCAGCTTGATCAGGCAGACATAGGTGAAGCTATGGATTTTGCGGCGGTAAGTCGGTTGGGCGGAGCAAGTGAGCTGCAATTTATCTCTTTTATAGCCGGTAACAATTTAAGTGGAACAAAATTATACGTTCTCAAAGACAATATACAAAAAGTAGAAGATTTGGCCGGTAAATCGGTAGTAGTTCAAAAAGGAACGGTAAATGAATATGTCTGGGCACAAACCTATGCTAAATTCGGTATTGATCCCAAATCGGTAAATCCTCTTTACATCAGCAGTACAGCAGAGGGACTTGCACTTGTAAAATCAGGTGATGCTGATGCAATCTGGGCAGGCGCCGATATCAGCAGTCAGGTTGAAGAACTGGGAGGTAAAAGCCTTGGAGACTATAGTTTAATAGGGTTTGCTCCTCAGGGATTCCTGATGCTAAAAAAAACATATCTTGAAAAAAACAGTGAAGGTATCCAGCGCCTATTAAAGGCATTAAAGGAAGCAGTTGATATAATTAACGCCGATCCAAGAGAAGCAGCTAAAATTGTCAAAGACAACTTTAAAATACCTGAAGAGAATATAGCCAAGGTGTTGGGGGATACCATTTTTGACATCAGACTGAGTCAGCAGGATGTGGAGCAGCTGGACAGTGTTGCAAAATGGTCAATCCAAAATAAGTTAATCAAATATGATTTTAATGTGAAGGATTATATATATTTGAAGCCTCTTCAGACCGTCTTCCCTGATAGCATTACCTATAAAAAGTAGGCTGCTTTGTACAATTAATCTTGTAAAAAAGGCAATAAACAGAAAGGGTGGCGTTAAATGAGCATAAACAGTGGCACATGCATTAAAATAGAGGGTCTCTCAAAGGATTATACAAAGGATTTCAGCGTAAGAAAATCAGGCCGAAATGTAATTAAAGAAATCAATCTCGAAATAAAAAGCGGAGAATTTCATATAATACTTGGTCCCAGCGGATGCGGAAAATCAACACTTTTAAACATCATTGCAGGGTTTATTTCCAAATCGGAAGGTAGTGTTTCTCTGGACGGTTTTGAAATTAAAAAGCCAGGAAGGGATAGAGGAGTAGTATTTCAAAATGCAGATTCCGCAATATTTCCATGGCTGACTGTCAGAGGGAATGTAGAATACGGTCTGAGAATGAAGGGAGTCAATTCTAAAGAGCGCAGACAAACAGCATCGCAATATATCAGGCTGGTAGGGCTTGAAAACCATGAAAGCAAATATCCAAGGGAGCTTTCAGGTGGAATGAAGCAGAGAGTTCAAATGGCAAGAAGTCTGGCCAATGATTCTGAAATCTTAATCATGGATGAGCCCTTCGGGGCTTTGGATGCTCATACAAGAAGGATAATGCAGATTGAGCTTGTGAAGATCTGGCAGAAAACCGAAAAAACCATTATTTTTGTAACCCATGACATAACCGAAGCTATTCTTTTAGGCCAGAGGATAAGTATTATGTCCAAATCCCCTGATGCAACCATTTATAAAGTATATGATAATGATTTACCCTATCATCGAAACGTAACATCATCAGAATTTGTAAAGTTGTTCAGGCAGATACAGGGTCACTTTGATTTCGGAGAAAATATATAGAGTATAGTTTTGAATTTACAGGTGTTGTAATTAATCTTACAGCTTAGTGAGAATAGTACACAAAAATTCAAGGAAGGGAGAGCATAAATTGGAAAGAGTAATGAAAATAGGTGACAGAAATATTAAAACGTCAAATGAAATAATAAAATCTGAAGAGAAGCTGTCTGCCGGAGGCGGGCTTCCAGCCGAAAAAGAACCTGGCGTTATATATAGAATATGGAATATCTTAAAGAGAACAGTCTGGTTTTCAGCAGATAAAGGAATTCTTACCTGGATACTTCTATTCAGTATTTGGGGAATGGCCTCACTGGCATACACTGTGGACTTTTTACCCAGCCCTTTTGAAACAATAACGGGAGCAAAGGAAATAATACTTGATGGAACATTAATAAAGTTTATTTTAATAAGCTTACAAAGAGTATTGTCAGGATGGGGACTTGGAATTTTATTTGCTATACCCGTGGGACTAGTCATTGGGCGCATTGAACTTTTACGCAGGATTTTTGAACCCTTCATTGATTTTCTAAGATTTATCCCGGCAATAGGGTTTCTCACTTTATTTCTCATGTGGTTTGGTGCAGGAGAGAAATCAAAGATAATACTTATTTTTTACGCAACAGTGTTTGTTATTTTAATAAATACAATTGTGGGTGTTCTCAGTATTGACAAGAATAGGTTACAGGCAGCCAGATCACTTGGTGCTTCAGAAGTTCAAATTATCTATTCTGTTTTGATTCCATCAGCACTTCCTCATATCTTTACCGGTATAAGGCTCGGACTGGGTGGAGCATTTACTTCCATCGTTGCGGCAGAGATGCTTGCAGCTAAGGAAGGAATCGGGTTTCTGATATATACCTCAAGACTGTATTTCAGGACCGATTGGATATTTGTGGGGCTGCTGACACTTGGGCTGATGGGATACCTATCTGACCGGCTCATAAGATTATTCGGGAAAACGGTACTGGGCAAATACGGGATTAATGATACCAAAAAATTTGACTGATAGAGTAAAAAATTTATGTAAAGGAGCAGTTGATCATGAGTATTAAAAACAAGTTGTATGAGGAAGTAAGGTTAAAAAATGAAGTCACAGTGGAAGGAATACAGATAACTGACGAAGTGAATGCACTGTTGAAAAATTTGGATTTGGGTGGAAAATATCAGGAGGAGGTCCATGGAATGTTCGAATATGACAAAGAGCCTCACGCAGGTATTGCTCATCCGGTGGGCTTCCGGTCTCCAAACGGGTTTTTATTCCCCTTCAACTCCTACAGAAAGTCTAAATTCTCCATTGGCTATGATAAAGGTTCGTATATTCTCACTGAAAACGGTAATAAGGTTTTTGACATTGACTTTTTAGAGAGGCCTGAGTATTACCGCCATACTACCAGTGACGGAGTTCAGATGAAGAATATAGCAGTATATAATCATGAAGGGGTTGTATTTGTTACATACAGTAATGAATGTCATTTGAAGGAAAAAGGTCTGGATTGCCTTT
>JAEYNI010000021.1 GCA_023412635.1 Bacillota bacterium | reverse complement strand
AGGTTAAGTTTGCAAGACTTGGCAGAGATAAGAAGCAGGTTATGATAGTTGCCGAGTAAAAAATTTATCGCATTAAAATTATTAAAGTAGGAAATGTGATATGCATTTTCTACTTTTTTAATTATTTTTATTTTATTTTGATTATTAATAATTTGTATTTATTTTGATTATTTAATAATTATTATATATTGCTTATCCGTTTACTTTGTCTATATTTGTATGTAATTAATTTATTTTTGGTTAACAGCATATACTTCCAGGTTATTTTTAATATTCAGTTACTTGGGTATAATAAACTCAGTTTAATAAACTGATAAGGAGAATGGAGCATAAGATGTTTATTGATAGTGCTAAAATATATGTTAAAGCTGGTAATGGCGGAAATGGAATGGTGTCCTTTCATCGTGAAAAATACATAGCGGCCGGAGGACCGGACGGCGGTGACGGTGGTAAAGGCGGAAATGTCATATTTCAGGTGGATCAAGGCCTAAATACCTTGATTGACTTTAGATATAAAAAGCATTTCAAGGCTGAACCTGGTCAGGATGGCGGACCATCCAACTGTTCGGGTAAAAACGGAGAAGACATGATAATTAAAGTACCTTTGGGCACTATGGTTAAGGATGAGGAGACGGGAATGATCCTTGTTGACCTTGTCAAGCCCGATCAGACATATATAATAGCCAGAGGTGGTAAGGGAGGTAAAGGAAATCAGCATTTTGCTACTCCCACCAGACAGGTGCCTAACTTTGCAAAAAGCGGTGATCTGGGGGAAGAAAGAAATCTCATATTGGAAATGAAAATGATTGCAGATGTGGGCTTGCTAGGCTTCCCAAATGTCGGTAAGTCAACAATATTGTCCATGGTTTCTGCTGCCAAGCCTAAAATTGCCAACTATCATTTTACAACTTTAGTTCCCAATCTTGGTGTTGTACAGATCGAACAGGGTAAGAGCTTTGTAATTGCTGACATACCTGGTCTTATTGAAGGAGCACATGAAGGCGTCGGATTGGGTCATGAGTTTTTAAGACATGTGGAAAGAACAAAACTTCTGGTTCACGTTGTGGATGTTTCAGGAATTGAAGGCCGTGATTCAATTGAAGATTTTGATACTATAAATTCAGAGCTTGAAAAATATAATGCTTTACTTGCTTCCAGGCCGCAGATAGTTGCCGCCAATAAGATGGATATCCCGGGTTCAGAAGATAATTACGAACGCTTTAAGAAAGAGCTTGAAGGTAGGGGCTATAAGGTTTTCGGAATATCTGCAGCTACAAACAAAGGCTTGAAAGAGTTGATGTACTATGTTTCCAACACTTTAAGTACGCTACCGGATACTATCCTGCTGGATGAGAGCAAGGAGGAAGTGGTTATATATACTGCTGAGGAAGAAAAACCCTTCGATATCCGTATTGAAGATGGTGTTTACATCGTAGAGGGAAATTGGGTCAGAAAGGTCCTGGGCTCAACTAATATAACCAATTATGAATCTCTGCAATATTTCCAGAGAGCGCTGAAAAGAAAGGGTGTTATAGCTGCTCTTGAGGCTATGGGAATAGAAGAGGGAGACACCGTACGTATATTAGATACTGAGTTTGATTATACAAGATAAATAAGTTGAAAAATATTGAGATATAATACTATATTGCGCGAGTACAACTTCGATAAATGGGAGCAATAAATATCACTTAAATTTTTGTACTTATTTCAGGAGGATAATATGTTAACAGGAAAACAAAGAAGCTATCTTAGAGCTTTGGCAAATAACCTTCAACCTATTTTTCAGGTTGGAAAAGGCGGAATCAACGATAATATGATTAAACAGTTTACCGATGCCCTGGAAGCAAGAGAGCTTATAAAAGCAACGGTACTCCGTAATGCTGAAAGCGACACACGAACCGTCGCTGAAGAACTTGCTGAAGCTGTTGATGCCCAGTTAGTTCAGGTAATCGGTAATAAGTTTGTACTATACAGGGAGTCAGAGAAAAGTCCCGTAATTGAGTTGCCATAAAATATTTTTGAGTCATTTTCATTGGAACTTACATATTCTGGGAATAAATACTTGTTTGGTGAATATACTATAAGTATTTCAGTTAATATCCCATTTCCGGAGGTAAGTTATGCAAAAGGGAATTGATTTAAATAATTACGAATACGAATATATCGATAACGAAGATATTAAAAGAATCAGTGATAAGACTCTTCTGCAAAGAGTAGAAAAAACCTATGAATTTTTAAAATTATGTGAAATATATCTTCAGAATGTAAAAGATGACTACGGCAAAAAAAAGATTGCAAGTCTCAGGGTGGATATTGTTAATTACCAGCTTGAGCTATTAATTAAGGAATGCTTTGTCAGAGGACTGAAGCACGGTTTAAAAATGACTTAATAAAAAAGCAATACTCGTTTAACGAAGTATTGCTTTTTTACTATTGGTGCCAAAAATATCTCTAGTCTTCAATAATCTCCGACATGATTTTCTTATACAACTTTTCAGAGTTGACTGACCAGTTGTTGCATATTTTTCTTGCATCATTTCTGCTGCCTACAGTCAATTTTAAATCAATATAAGTAAAGCTTCCTTCACATATCTTTAGGTTTGTAATGTACTCGTTTTCATTTACTGCCACAAAATCAGCTACTATACTGGCCTCATTTATGATTCGCTTTTTATAGTCCGATAAAGCCTCATCTATTCTTGATTTTGTGCCGGCAGGTATCAATGATATAAAGTAATCCAGACCCTGCTTTCCGGCTGCAGATATTTTATAGGCTTTTTTATCATCTACGTCCAACTTCTCTAAAAACTTACCATCACAAAGCTCATCCAGATATTGCTGTAAGAAAATGTAGTTCATTAATTTATTCTCAAGTATGATTTTAGTTATAAGCAGGTTGGATACCGGGGCTTCAATATTATTGATAATATAGAGTAATATGAGTTTGTTTTCAGCAAGTTCTCTGTTGCTCTCTACTGAATTCATAATACCTCCTGGATCGTTTGTAATTAGAATATACTGTAATATAACAGGGTTACATTTTATGTTATAATATATTAGCAATATAAAAATATTTTATTATTATAGCATAGTAAAGTGGAAGCCGCAACATATTACCGGAATCGGGGGTTTCAGTGATTAAAGACATAGTTGATAAAAACATAATAAATAATGACGTGATTAAGGAAATACAGACTCTTATAAACACCATGGGAGGCTCTTTTTCGGGATTTTCAAAAATTAAGGATTTTCTTCCGCAGCAGCTTCAAAATTATCCCTATGCAATAACCTTCGGGATAAGACTCTCTGATGCAATAATTGATGAAATTGACCACAAGCCTACCTTTACTTATTTCAATCATTATCGCTCGGTTAACGCCTTAATTGACCAGATTTCCCTGAGGGTAGTCCTTCTGCTCAATCGGGAAGGCTATAATGCGTATTCCATAGCAGCTTCCCAGAGCATTCCGACTTCAAATGTGCCCTACAGCGGAGTTATCCCTCATAAGACCGGAGCGGTGCATTCAGGCTTGGGCTGGATTGGTAAGAATGGCCTGTTTATCCACAAGGAATATGGCCCCCGCCTAAGATTGGGAACTGTACTGACTGACCTTGAACTGCCTTGTGAAAATAAACCAATGCAAAGTCAGTGTTCTGGATGCAGTAAATGTGTTACTGCCTGCCCGGCAATGGCTTTAACGGGAAGCGAATGGAGCATGGAAGTAGAAAGGGAGCACATTGTTGATGCCAAGGCTTGCTCAGAATATATGAATCAGAACTTTAAAAATATTGGCCGCGGCTCTGTTTGCGGTATTTGTGTCCAAGTGTGCCCATATTCAAAAAGAAATAAAACGTGTTAACCCTTAAATTATTATGATATTATATTAAAGATTAAAATAGCGATAAATAAACATTCTGGAAGGTGTTTTATATGAACAAAACAGGTCTGATACACATATATACCGGTGAAGGTAAAGGTAAAACTACTGCTGCTCTGGGGCTGGGCATAAGAGCTTGCGGAAGCGGTATGAAGGTACTTCTGGTGCAATTTTTAAAGAATATGCATTCGAGTGAACTTGAAATAATAAAAAAGCTGGAGCCTGATTTTGAAGTTATCCGTGGGTTCAGCTGTTCAAAATTTACGTGGGATATGAACAGTGAAGAGCTGGAGAGAAGTACCAGAGAAGCTACAGAACTGCTGGAGCAAGTAAAAGCCACAGCACACAACGGGGAATATGATCTTGTAATCCTTGATGAAATACTTGGGGTTGTATCTATGAAGTTTTTGCCTGTAGAGGCTGTTTTAGACGTTGTAAGAAATAAGCCTGAAAAGGTTGAAATGGTTTTAACCGGAAGAGATGCTCATGAGGATCTGATTAAAGCGGCTGATTATGTATCAGAGATAAGGGCAGTCAAACATCCCTTTGAAAAGGGCATAACATCCCGAAAAGGTATAGAATATTAGTGTTAATAAAAGCCGCCCCGCTTCAACCCTTTGAAATTGAAACGGGGCGGCTTTTAGCCTATAGGACTATATATTTTCTATTCTTAGGATATGTTTTAACTAAGGTTTATCGAGTAAACTTTAACTATTTGCGAATTGTTTCCTGATACATTCTCTTGTATTCCTTTGCCGATTTATCCCAGCTAAAGTCTGCTCTCATGCCTCTTTCTACAATAAGCTTCCATATATCCTTCCGGTTATAGTAAAAGTCTACTGCTCTTCTTATTGTATTAAGCATATCATGGGCATTATAGTTCGCGAAGGTAAAACCGTTTCCGGCACCGGTTTCATCATTGTATGAAAGAACCGTATCGTTAAGGCCGCCTGTTTCGCGAACTATAGGTACCGAACCGTATCTGAAGCTGAAGATCTGTCCCAGTCCGCAGGGCTCGAACAGTGAAGGCATAAGGAACATGTCAGACCCGGCGTAAATTCTTTGTGCCAGAGTATCGCTGAAGGTGATGTTGGCAGATACCTTATCCTTATGCCAATAGGCAGCATTTTCAAATACGTATTTGTAATGTTCATCACCCTTGCCCAGAAGAACCAGCTGTAAATCCATCTGAAGAATCTCCTCCAGCACGCATTCAATAAGGTCAAAGCCCTTTTGGGGGGTGAGTCTTGATATGATTCCTATTACCGGCACATCAGGTCTAACAGGCAAGCCCAGTTCCTCTTGAAGCTTTTTCTTATTTTCATATTTTAGAGCAATATTATCTGCTGAATAATTTGTATATATTCTACTATCGGTTTTAGGATCATTTCTCTCATAATCAATTCCATTAAGTATACCGTATAAGTCACCTGATCTTTGAAGAAGTATTTCCATTAAGCCCTCTCCATAGAAATCCGTTTTAATCTCCTGAGAATAAGTAGGGCTCACTGTACTAATAGAATTCGCATAAACAAGCCCTGCTTTCATGAAGTTTACGCAGTCGTGATATTCAATTCCGTTTGTAGTGAAGTACTGCCAGTCAACATTCATCAAATCTGAAAGCACCTGCTTCGGAAATATGCCCTGATACTTAAGGTTATGAATTGTAAATACGGTTTTTATTTTACTGAAATAGTCCTGTTTATAGTTGGCTTGAAGAAGCAGACTTACAATTCCTGTCTGCCAATCGTTGCAATGAATTATGTCAGGCTTGAATCCAATAAGGGGAAGCATTTCAATAATTGCTTTACTAAAAAAAGTGAATTGCTCTGCTTCATCAAAATCACCGTATAAATCATTTCTTCCGAAGTAATACTCGTTATCCAAAAAATAATAGGTTACATCCTCGTGAACAAGCTTGAAAATACCGCAATATTGATGTCTCCATGACAAATCTACAAATATATACCCAATGTATTCCATATCAGTTTTGTATTGTTGAGGAATACTTTTATAGTTTGGCAATACAACCCTTATATCCACACCCAGTTTTGATATTGCTTTCGGAAGGGAGCCTGCAACGTCTCCGAGTCCACCGGTTTTAGCAAAAGGAAACACCTCGGAAGACGCAAATAATACATTTAAGCTACTCATATTAAGTTTGTATAATATAGTCGATGACTAAATCATACGCTCCTTTCTAATATTTAATGCTCACTATGCACAAAAAGTATTTAAATTCTCTCCCAAATCCTCCAAAAGGCGGATATAGGAGCGTCAGTCTAATTTATAGCTTAAGTTTAGCAGAATTTGTATACCCGCACAATAACTATACAATTAATTGCCGGTAATTACCGGTGTGTTTATTGTTCAAAAAAATGGTAATACAAATGTTACCATACCGTAATACTTATTCAAAATGTCGGATGGTATAATATAACAAAAACAGCTTTAGGAGGACTTTATGTTCGGGAAAAAAATAAAAACCTTTGCAGCTATATCAATAAGCTGCTGCCTGTTTGCATCTCAGGGTGTTATAGCTGCTGAGGATGTTACAAAACTAGGATCATATACCATTTCACAGCATCAGGCTGCAGACACAAAGACTGAAACCGCCGCCGCTGAGCAAATCACGACGGAAAATAAAAATAATATTAAGACAAAAATCAGTCTTGAAGAAGCTAAAAAAATTGTTAAGGCTTTAAAGTTTACTGAAGGGTATGAGATTTCAAATGTATACCTGGAAAGTGATGGCGGCATTGGTGCTCAGCCCATATATAGGATTGATTTATTGGGAAGCGATAACAACTCCAATATGAATGTAAGTATTTCTGCAAATAGCGGTGAGCTCATCAACTATAATCTCTGGCAGGCATATTTTAACAGAAAGAATGTAGTAACTATTACCAAAAAACAGGCAAGAGAAGCTGCTGATAAATTTATTAAGGATTACGTAGCAGTCAACGGGAAGACCTTTGAACTAATTCCCGATTCAATCAATCCATACTACGAGAAAATGAACGGTATTTATGAAATGCCACAATACAATTTTAATTATGCCTTAAAGGTTAACGGGATACTGGTAAGTGATTACTCTTGTTATCTTTCAGTCAATGCAGCAAACGGTCAGATTTCAAACTTCTATTCAACATACCCTTATGCCTTGGAAACAAATTATCCTTCTGCCGATGGAGTAAAAGATTCAGCTGCATTGAAAAACAAGTACAATGAATTACTTCAAATGCAGCTTCAGTATCTAAGTACTTATGATGGCAATACTCCCAGACAGTACATTGCATATGTTCCAGTTGTGCCGGGAACACTCAATGCCAAGACTTTAGAAACAGCAAGCGATTTGATTTATGGCAGTTATATGCGACCGCTAAAAAATAATCCATTAGCCGCTGATTTCAAGGTAGTAAATAAGAAGATATCGGATGAAGAGGCTCAAAAAACAGCAGAGAATATTAAGTTATATATAGAAAAGCTGGTAGGCATAAAATTCAACAACGATTCCAACAGATTTATACAATTAGCTTCATCAGGTAAAGATACTACCAGAAGCTATTACTATTCTCTGAATGATAAGAAGAACCACGGTCTGTCTGTTTCAATTAATCTTTCTACCGGCAATATTGTAAATTTTTCTTATTATCAATATGAAAGCAACAACCAAAACCAACAAACAAAGGTTAATGAAAAAGTAAGCTATGATGAGGCGAAAAAGACAAGTGATGAAATAATAAAGAATATTTTTCCAAAGCAGTACGGCGCTTTTAGTGATAATAGTAAAGAATACCAGGATTTTATACCGAATCTGAAGGAACAGCCCAATCACCAGCTGATATACCCAAGATTTGAAAACGATATAATGACTTATGACAGCATAAATGTAAGTATAGATAAAGAAACCGGTAAGCCATCACAAATATACCTTAACTGGAGTGATATGGAGTATCCTAAGCCTCAGAATGTCATTTCTGCAGAGAAGGCTAAAGAGCTTTATATGAAGAATTGTGAATTTGAACTCACATATTATACTCCTTATGAAAATAAGAACGGAACAGCTGTTAAGTCTGGAAACAGCTTAATAGTATACAGACCTACCAATTTATCATCTTCAAGATATATAGATGCTGAAAAGGGTATAGTGGTTGATTACAACGGTAAAGCCATTCAACAGAAATACACCAATGAAACCCATTGGGCTGCTGTTAATATTGAGATGCTGGAATCACAGGGTATAGTACTCAACAATATTACAAATTACGATGACAAGTTAACCCGTCAGGATGCTGTAAAAATGCTCTCGCTGGTATTGGGATTACAATACTATAATTATAACGAAAAGACCAAGGGTAGTTTCCCCGACGTACCATATGACAATGAGTACTTCAAATACGTTGAATCAGCGGTTGTAAATAAAGTCATTGAAGCCACAGGGAAGAACTTTGACGGTAAGCAGAATATAACTAAACAAGAATTTATAAATATGCTTATAAATGTATTGGGTTATCAGGAAATTATAAAACATCCCGAGTTATTTGTAAAAAAAGACAGCGATACAAGGATTGCTTTATGTATGGCGTTAGATATATTGCCTGTCAAGCCGGGAGAAAACTTTAATGCTAAAGACGAAATAACCTTTGCAGAAGCGGCATATTCTCTCCAAAAGTCATTAAAATATTTCAGGTAAATAGCACTGTTTATAGCAATCATGTTCGGACAAAAAGGGACATGATTGCTTTTTATATATAAAAAATATTATAAAAATAATATATGAATTATATCAATTTCCGGTTATCTGTCGTATAATGATTCTGTATAGGTAATCTGTGGTAAAAATAAATTAGGGTGAGCAGATCTATTTGTATAATTATTTTGTAAGGAGGTCAGATAAATGGATTTAAAGGATTTATTAAAGAAGAAAAAAAGATCATCTAAAAAACAAACTGCAAAGAATGTTGCTATAGGTGCAGGAATTGGAACTGCCGTTGGTGTAGCAGCTGGTGTATTGCTGGCTCCCAAGTCAGGTAAGGAAACCAGAGAAGATATTGCAAAGACTACAAAGGAAACTCTTGAAACAGTTAAAGAGGGTTTGAATGTAGCAAAGGAAAAAATTGAGGAAATTGTTAAAAAAGAAAAGGCAGCTATTTGTGGAGACTGCAAAGAAGCTGACGAAGAGGAAGAAGTAGTTGAATAACCAGAATTAAAAGCCTTAAATACGAAAGGAAGTTGTGTATGTCTGTTACTGTAGACCTTAGTGTTGTGGCATGGTTTATTATATTTTGTATTGCCGTTATTATCGGGGTGTTTTTAATAATTCTCCTTAGAAATTGCCTGAAAGTAGTAGACAGGGTCAACAAAATACTTGACAGTAATTCTGAGAATATTCAAAAGACGCTTGAAGCACTGCCGTCAACTGTGAAAAGTATTGATGAACTGGCTGTAAGCGGGAAAGGTACTTTGGATAAAGCGTCGTCAGTTGTTGAAACAGTTGAAGATACAATCACAGAAACCATTGATTCTTTTTCTATTAATGCGGAGAATGTACTGAGTATTATTAATATTGCCAGCTCTGTCGTTAAATCCATAATTAGCGCATTTTCTTCAAAAAAATAATAGTATTGCAAAATAAAAAACGAAAGATATATCTTTCGTTTTTTATTTTTATGCGTTAGGTAATATACACATAACAAGAAACTGAGCGAAGCGGATTTTCTTGCCTTAATATTGTAATAAACTGCCTCGTATGGTATTATGGAATTGCATGATCCTGCCAACAAAAGACAAAATTTTTATAATTAATGGTTATTTAATAGCACTTAAATTATCATTAATTAAAAACTAAAAATACGATATGGGGTGAAATACTGTGGATGGAAATGTGCGGTTAAGTGCTACAGTAATAAGCTGTACGGGAAATGATACCGAAAAAGATGATTTTTATTTTAATGGTAATTTTTTTAATTGTCATAATACACAAAGTATACAATTTTCTTTTGAAAAAGCTGCAAATAATTATGTCTTTGCAATATCCGATTCCATTGGCTTTGAGGACGGAGAAATAAATGGGATATCTGCAATTCGAGAGATAAAAAAATATCATGAAAGTGCAAAGCTCCAGCAGTTTTCTCTAGAATCTATTTCTGAAAGAATATATGAAGCTGTTCAACTATCCAGCAATCTTATTTATAGCCAATCAGTGATAGCGAGTCAAAGTTTTACCAGATTGACAGGTTTTTCATCACTTATTATCGATAATAACAGAGCAGCCATAATGAATTTGGGTAACAATGGAGCTTTTTTATTCAGACAGGGTCAACAAAAAGAACTCTTTTCAAGAAATAACGGCCGTAAATCAGAAAAATTAAGAAGTTTGGGAATTTCGCCAACAGCTCCTGATTTTAATGATACCGAACAGATTCTTAAACTTGCAGAAGAAGAATCTAAAACAAAGATTAAATTATCCCCCAGTTTTGAACTTGAAGAGGATGATTTGATTATTCTCTGCAGTGACGGACTACTAAACGGCATTAGTAAAAGCAGACTTGAGGCCGTAGTCGATTCTGGCTTTGACCCTTCAAAGATGGCTAGTGTACTTTATCAAGAAGCATCAAAAAGCGGTATAGAAGATGGAATTACAGTAATGGTCATAAGAGTTGAGGAAATAAGAAGTCTAGCCTTCGGTTACGGTAATAAAAGGACTGGCGGTAATGTAGACTATGATAACGAGCCTGAAGAGGATAACGAAGGAGAGCGTTCCGGCGGCAATATTGTTAATTACATATTAGGATTTGTCTGCGTATTAGTTATATCCGGTGTTCTTTTTATGGGCTATCTTATTATTTCTAACAGTGACTTTTTTGGTTCCGACAAGGGGAATAATACCTCCCAGGCCGACTTGACTGCCGATAGTACATCAAATAGTACCGGTCTGACCTCGAATGATACACCTTCATTGGATACTTCGGATTCAGAACCCTCGCAGGTATCCGGTGATTCAAAGGACAACGGTCAGTCGGATGGCCATAATGATGATTCAAACGGCAATGATAATAATCAACAGGGTAATCAAGCTGACAGCAATGGTCCAGGCAATGACAATGCAGACAGTAATGAAAATTCAAATGACGAATATGATATATATGTGGTTAAATCCGGAGATACCTTGAGCGCCATAAGCAATAAGTATTATGGAAGCTTAAACAAATACAACATTATCATGAAGTATAATAATATTAAGAATGAAACCAGTCTATTTGTAGGTCAGGAGCTAAAAATACCGAAATTAAATTAATCGGAATGTTAATTTATATTAATGACGTTAATAATTATTCTTGAATATTTAAGCAGCTATTTAGCTGCTTTTTATTTTATTAAATTCTTAAAATAATATTTAAAATAGGGAACATATAAAATTTTACTGCGTCTATTAATAATGTTGGCAAGATTTACATATTACTGTACAAAAAATGAGGGGTGGTTTGTTATGAAAAGAATTATTTCAATTATGTTGGTGGTGACAATACTGATAACGTTTATGTCTCCTGTTATGGCAAGCAGTTCTGTAACAACAGACAAAGGTCTTGAAAATGCTATTAAGGTTGTTAAGAGTAAAATCGATATCCCGGCAGACTGCAAAAATTTCACTTATAATATTTATAATCAGGATGGAGCCGTAATCTGGAATTTAAGTTGGAGTAATGAGGAACTGCAGAAATATATCAATGTCACAATTGATCAGGATAATTTCATTTCCGGCTATTCTTCATATCAGTACTCAATCAATTATGATAAAAAAATACCGAAGTATTCCAGAAGTCAGGGGAAGGAAATTGCAGAAGAATTCATTGAAAAGCTTAATCCAAAGCTGCTTACTGGATTTAAGCTTATCGAAAACAATAATATTTCAGAGGAAAGAGAATACTATTTCAACTATGTAAGGCAGGTAAATGGTGTAGATTATGCCAATAATTCCATAAGCATAAATGTAAACAACTATACCGGACAGGTTACGAACTTTTATTGTAATTTTTCATTGAAGACAAAATTTGAATCAGCCGATAAAATAATCAGCCTGGAGCAGGCTAAGAAGAATTTTATTGATAAACTTGGACTTAAGC
>JAEYNI010000001.1 GCA_023412635.1 Bacillota bacterium | reverse complement strand
ATTTAAGATACTAAATAACTTCAAAAAATTTACACTTTCCTAGATAAGAACAAAGGTGGCAAAGCCACTTTTGTTTGCGCATGTGCCTTTTCCTTCTACTGAATATTTTCTTCGGATTAATGTATTAAGGAAATTCTGGCACGCGCATAAATTAATAGTTTTTTATTGTCTAGGAAAACTTTTACATATGTCTTATACGCCTTTATCCGTGAGCGTTCCAATACTCATTTTTGCATAAGAAAATTTATACTTTCCTAGACAATAAAAAAACGCCTCCTGTATAACACAGGGGCGAATTCATCTCGCGGTACCACCTTGCTTCATTGTTTGCACAACCTCAGCGAACAACAATAATTGTTCCTCCTCTATAACGGGAGGATCCCGAAACCACCTACAGGGCCTTTGCCGTTCAGTGTACAGCTATCGGGACGAATTCACAGTTACTACCTCCTGCCCTCTCTCACCAATTAAAGGCTCTCTGTATGGTTTCGCAATTCTGTTACTGCTTCCCGGTCATTGCTTTTAATTATATTTATTTTGTATGTATCACTACTTTGTAACCGCTATTTTACTACAAGTAAAATTTTGTGTCAACTAGTTGAGTTGTTCCATAATTATGCAAGTGATTCTTTAAAATGACCTCCGAACATTTATATAATAAATATTACCATATATATTATATATTGTATATGTAAGGATAATACTAATGAAACACGATCTGTATAAATTCAACCATACTTTATATTTTGAAAATTAATTGAAATTCGATTATTTTTTATTATTTTATATTATATTATTATTGACAAACGATAATTATAGCTGTATATTACAGTTAAGGTAACAATGTTGGTTAGTAAAACGGTACCATCATTATAAAGAAAAATGATAGATTGCTATCGGAGGCTTTTATGAAACTGCAATTACCCGGACAAAAAAATTTGAGTTACTTTGTAGAAGTTTTATGTACGGTATTCCAGGTAATGGGTGTAATACTTGTGATATCTCTTCCCTGGACACTGAATAACTACCTGATCTTTAAAAACAGTTATGTATCGGAGAACGTTTACTATTCAATGCTTGTTCTTCTGGTTTTATCAGGAATCTGCGCATTCTGTATTCTGGGGCAGGCAAAAAAAATTCTTCACAACATTAATAAAAAGGATCCTTTCACCTTTGAAACGGCTAATAGAATCAAGTATATATCCTATTGGTGTTTACCCATAGCATTTGCTTACCTTTTAGCAATATATTTTATCCCGTCAGCATTTGTATTACTTGTCGGTCTTACCTTTTTATTTCTCTCGGCCTGTATTTTTATAATTGCCCAACTGTTTTATCAGGCAGTCAGTTACAAGCAGGAGAATGATTTAACTATCTAGTGAAAAGGAGAGGAAAGATGCCCATCATTGTAAACGTCGATGTAATGCTGGCCAAGAGAAAAATGAACTCAACCGAACTGGCTGAAAAAATCGGAATAACTACTGCAAATTTATCCATACTAAAAACCAATAAAGCGAAAGCAATCAGATTCTCAACACTGGAAGAAATCTGTAAGGCACTCAATTGTCAGCCTGCGGATATCCTCGAATATGTTCCGGAGGAAGAGACCAAAAAGGAGTCCACTTAACTTAATAGATTTTCATATTTCGTTTAATTTACCCCTGAACAACTACAAATTAATCGTTTAACACCCTATGTCTCCAAAACAGGTGTAAACAAGGTCCGTCTAAAATTGTACCTTTTTTCAGGAAGTCACTATGGAACCCACTAATAATATAAAAGGAGTGTAACCAATGGAAGAACAAAAAACACCTCAACCTGATTTTTCAGACCCAAATAACCGTCAGAACGCGCAGTCCGGAACCCCATCCTACTATAAACCCTATATACCCAGGGACAGGACACCTGAATATCAGGCATTTAAAACCCGGGTAATTTCAACCAAAGGCTTGATAGCTACCATCTTCAGTTTCCTTCTCGCAATTCTTTTTACTGAAACTATTTTTCTTGGTTCGGCAGGTATATCAGTTCCAATTTTTGCTATAGCCTTCTATTCTGCCATCTTTTATTTTTTTCATGAGAATAATCTAAAATTAAGCAAGCCAGGTGTATACCTAACTCTTCCGGTATTCCTTCTTGCCTTCAGTTTCTTTCTGCATCACAATCCAAGTACCCAGTTCATTACCTGGCTAACCCTTATAAGCCTTGTTTGTATTCAGCTTGTAATGTTGGGGACCAATCCTGCAGAGGGGCTTTTTACCTTTGATATGGTTGTGAAAGTAGCAAAAAATATTTTTGGTCGCGCATTTTCAAACTTTTGTATGCCGTTTTTCTCTTTTAAGGTGCTAAAAATTCGAAAAACTAATGCCTCAAAAAATGTAATACTTGTTCTGATAGGGTTGGCAGTATCTTTGCCGGTTGTTTTGATATTGACGGGCCTTTTTATGAGTGCCGATGCAGTTTTTGAAAATGCTGTTAATACTGTTATTGACTTTATCGGGTTTGACTTTGGCAATATATTCGGTGATATTTTTCTTGGTTTTTTTGGGGGAGTCTTTCTGGCAGCTGTACTGCTTGGGCTGAAATTTGAGGAGCCAAAGCAGAAGTCTGCCGGTAAGTTGGGAAATTCTCTGGATGGCGTAGTTATCGGGTCCTTCCTTACGATAATAAATATACTTCTGATCGCTTTTGTCGGCTTCCAGTTTGCATATCTTTTCGGAGGAACTGAAAACATAACGCTGTCAGACATGACCTATGCCGAATATGCAAGGAGGGGTTTCTTTGAGCTGGCATCGGCATCTGGTATTATTTTTTCAATTGCCCTATTTGTCCTTATTATGACAAAAAAACGAGAAAACAAACTCCCTGTGTGGGTTCAGCTTTGCACCGTGTGTCTCTGTCTGTGCAATGGTGTTCTGCTTATTTCGGCTCTTAAAAGAATGCTGTTATACGTAGATGTATATGGACTTAGCGTTAAACGAGTTTTAACACTTTGGTTCATGTGCCTTATCGGGCTCTGTCTTGTATGGATGATCATAAAGTGCTTTATTCCCCAAATTGATGTAATGAAGCTAATCGGTATTACTGTGATTACTTGTGTGTGTATTTTAAGCCTTGTTAATACCGAAAGAATGATTGCCAGTTACAATATTGAACGTTATATGAGCAACCCAGATACAATAACAATTGATGTGCACCATCTTGGACAACTGTCTTATACTGCCGCACCAGAGTTAGTCAGGTTAAAGAATTTAGACTCGAAGGATGAGCAGTTTACAAATGACGACATTATTAAGGCATTGATTAACCAAAAGTCCAGACTTGAAGATAGAAATGTCCTCTACGGGTTTACTCTTGATAGTATTGAAGCTCGCAAGGCCTTTAAATCTATAGACAAGTAACCTCTTCCTTACTTACAGATTGACATACCGTTTGACTAATGCTATCTTTACTAATAATCAGAAATACAAATTGATCTGAATTGTAAAGGAAGATTCTTATGTATGCAAACACAAATGAGTTGTTTTTATTCAGGAATTTTGAACATCAGGAGTTATTTGATAAATTCACCTACATAATTAATAATTATGAAAGTATTAACTATGAGGAGATTAGAAAGACCATATACCTTTGCACTAATGATCTTGTTGAGTTGGGTATACTCTATGGATTTGAAGGTAACCTGTGGCATTGCTTCCTAACCTATTCGCTGGTCAATAGTGAAAATGCCTTTTCCAGATCACTGGAAATAGGTGGTTCAGCAGCTGGTACTGTTTTCGAGCTGGCATTAAAAGATTTTGGCGTATTTAAGCAACTATATGATTTCGACCTGAGTTTGATAGACAAGGTTCTTGGAATAGAAGGCTTATACCATATATCCAACTTTAAAAACTCTGTAAGGACTAAAGCCTTGTTGGATACTGATATAATCTCAGCCCTAAAGCAGCTGACTGAGAATCTGAGTAAATGTGAAAATGTGGAAGCGTTTTATGAATACATCAGCAACTTTTACAAAACATACGGAGTCGGAAAGTTCGCAATGTACAAGGCGTTCAAGATTGGTTCCTGCGGGCATACGGTTGATATTATGCCAATTTCGGTAACAGAAAACATTCACCTTAATGACCTGGTGGGCTATGAGCACCAGAAGAAGGAACTTATTAAAAATACTGAGGATTTTATTAATGGATATAAGGCAAATAATGTTTTACTTTATGGAGACAGCGGAACAGGTAAATCCTCCAGTATTAAGGCAATATTAAACGAGTTTTCTTCACGTGGGCTAAGAATGATAGAAGTTTATAAGCACCAGTTCGGTGCTTTACAGGAAATTATTCAACAGGTGAGAAACAGAAACTATAAATTCATAATTTATATGGATGACCTATCTTTTGAGGATTTCGAAACCGAGTATAAATATCTTAAAGCAATAATTGAAGGGGGGCTTGAAGCTAACCCCCACAATGTTCATCTGTATGCAACTTCTAACAGAAGGCATCTTATCCGTGAAAAATGGAGTGATAAAGATGACAGGGATGATGATCTCCATACAAATGATACCGTTCAGGAAAAGCTTTCCCTTGCAGCCAGGTTCGGACTAACAATACTCTATATTTCTCCGAATAAGAAGGAATTTAACAACATCGTCCGGGTTCTTGCAGAAAAAAATAATATTCTCCTTCCGGAGGAAGAACTCTTTTTGGAAGCAAATAAGTGGGAAATGCGTCATGGAGGCTTATCAGGCAGAACGGCGCAGCATTTTATAACCTATCTGAAAACCCGTATAACTCATTAAATATAGTGCCTGCGCTTTCTGGCAAAAGCTTTTCTTGAATAAAAAGCTAATTCTTATCCGGAAATAAATCCTCTCTAGCCTCACCTGAAAATCTGGCTCCTACTACAATATCAACCATTATTTTAGCCATATCTTCAGGTGGGGTTCTCATACCATCCTCCAGCCACTGCTGGATAGTACCAATAAACCCAGCCACCATGAATGGGGTAAAGTATTGTTTTCTTATACCCATATCGCCATCAATTGGGGGAATAGTTGTTTTAATAGCAATTTTAAGCTTTTCAACAAAAGAATAGTCTCCATCCGGCCCAAGTAGTATCTTAAGCATATCAGCATATTCTCTCACATAATTAAAAATAAAAGTAAAAAACTCTAATAGTTTATGTTTATTTATCCTGGTATTGATAAAGTTCTTCAATTCTTCGTAGAAGTGGTCAAAAATTTCATTCTGAACCTTATCGGCCATATCAAAAATATCTTTGTAATACAAATAAAAGGTTGCCCGATTTACATCAACAAGTTCAGTCAATTCCTTTACAGTTATTTTGTTAACCTTTTTCTCTTTCAGAAGCTGCGTAAGTCCTTGAAGAAGTAACTTTTTTGTTCTTCGTACTCTCCTGTCTATATTTTGTGATGAACTCATATGCCTTGTCCCCTTTTTAAAAATATTCAACAAATACTTTCTAAACGTCGCATATCATACACTTATATTATATATTAACTATTGAATTATATTCAACACCCAATTTATAATAGACACATGTTTATTAATTAACACTTGTGTATTATGACTTTGGAGGTGGCAGAATATGAAAAAAATACTGAAATACTGCTGGATTATACTGGGCTTATGGCTTGCAGCAACAATACTTTTCACCATAAACCAGCCTGATTTAGAGCAGATTGTCAATCAAAAAGGCGAAGCAACAATCACCGATGATGCTTCTTCAAAATTAGCCAGCGATATGCTTAATAAAATGGAAACCTCAAAAGGTGAGTCCTTGATGCTGGTTTTCAATGATGAAGGGAAATTAACAGACGATGAGATAAATGATATAAAACAAGGACTTACAGCACTTGCCGATAAGAAGGAAGAACTGCAAATAACAAATATCATTGACCCCTTTACCACACCAGAAGCAAAAGACCAGTTGATTTCTGAAGATGAAACTACTCTACTTGTTCAGGTTAGTTTTGAGAAAGGAACCAGGGACACTAAAACTGTCATTAATGATTTTAATGACGCCATTAAGGATATAAAAGTTAGTCATTACATTACCGGAGACATGGCAATAAAAAATGACTATGTAGGAGACGTAGCCAAGGGAGTAGACAAGAGTGCCGTTATCACAATTATTTTTATTCTTGTTGTTCTGGTTATTATGTTCCGCTCGGTAATAACTCCTTTTGTTTCCCTTCTGGCAGTTGGAGTATCCTATATCGCTTCAATGGGCATCATAGGGATTCTTATAGACAAATTCGACTTTCCCATCACAAGCTTTACACAGATGTTTGTCATCTTGGTACTGTTTGGTATAGGTACTGACTACCATATCCTGTTATTCAACCGATATAAAGAGGAACTTGGAAACGGATTATCGGTCAATGAAGCTATTATTGCAAGCTATAAAACTGCAGGAAAAACTGTCATATATAGTGGTCTTACTGTTTTTATGGGTTTTGCCAGCCTTAGCTTTGTTCAGTTTCCTGTGTACAGGTCTGCCAATGCAGTTGCAATAGGTGTCGCTGTGCTTCTTGTTGAAATTATGACCTTTACACCGTTATTAATGAAAATACTTGCAGGAAAATTGTTCTGGCCTTCCAGACATTCTGCCGGACATAAGGAAAGTAAGCTCTGGGAAAAAATAACCTCAGCTTCAGTGAAGAATCCTGTAATATCCATTATTATTGTAGCTATAATACTCGTACCTGCTATAGTTTTTAACTCTCAGAAGCTATCCTTTGACAGTATTAAGGACTTAAGCCCCAACGATCCCTCAGTAAAGGGCTTTAACATTGTTACCGAAAAATTTGGAGCAGGAAAGGCAATGCCGACTACTATCGTTCTTGAAAATATTAAACCTATGGATACTAATGAGCATCTTGTTGTTATAGACAGCCTCACCGAAAAGTTAAAGTCTATCAAAGGAATAACGTCGGTATCCGGCCCTACACAGCCCAAGGGGGATAAAATCAAGGATCTGTACACTAATAGTCAGACAGAGCAGGTTGTAACCGGTCTTTCAGATGCAAATAACGGTATTTCAAAAGTAAAAGACGGGCTGGATAAAATCAAGTCAAGCCTCACTACCCCAGACTTATCCAGAGTAAAGGAATTATCAGACGGTACAGGAAGTTTAGAAAGTGGAATTACACAAATAACCGATGGCTTGGAAAAGATTAACTATGGAATAGAAGGTGGCGCCGAAGGTGCTGCAAAGCTCACTGAAGGAATAGCTCAGCTAAAAACCGGAGTTTCAGATATAAATAGTAACCTTACATTGATTTCAGAAAACCTTGATAAAATCAACAAGGGTTATTCAGATCTTGGAAAAGGCTATAAGGATATGTCTGGCGCAGTTGAACAGTTAAAGCAGCTCTCTGCATCGATGCAGGCCACTGTTCAGAAGCTGGACAGCAAATACCCAAACGATTCCGATATCGGAGCACTGAAGGTAATGATACAAAAATTATCTGCTGCAGCTGATAACATGTCTTCGGGTCTTTCCTCGGCTAATACGAATTATGATAAGCTTTCTGGCGGTCTGGCTCAAGTAAACCAGAGCGTGAAGCTTATTTCAGATGCTACGGGCAGTCAGTCTAAATTGGTACTTGGAATAAATGAGCTTCAAAATGGAGCGCAAGCCTTAACCGATGGTCTGAAGGAAGGCGCTGCCGGTCAGAAGAAAGTTATCGCCAGCATGGAACAATTAAAGTCCGGTGCTAAGAGTATAAAAGAAGGGCAAGAAACCTTAAATGGTGCACTAAACGATCTTGGAACAGGAATGACAGCTTTGAAGGATGGTATTGAGAAGAGCAGTGATGGATTGTCGGTAATATCCGATGGTATAACCAAGGGTAATGAATTTCTTACTCAACTCACGGATACTCAAACCTTCTATATCCCTAAAGAAGCCTTTGACAGACCTGATATAACAAAAATGCTTGATATGTATATGTCCGAAGACAGAAAGCTTGCCAAGCTGACAGTAGTTCTCGAATCAGAGCCCTATTCGGATGCTGCAATAGATCTTATTGATGATATAAATGCTGTAGTTGAAAGTGAACTTAAGGGAACACCCCTTGAAGGTGCTGAGTTTGGAATTGCAGGGCCTACTGCAACCTCCCATGATCTCCGTGATATTGCAACCCATGATATAACCTTTACCCAGATAATAGTGCTTGCAGCAATATTTATACTGTTGGTGATAGTTATAAAGGATTTTTTGACGCCGCTCTACATTGTTGGTTCACTTTTAGCAGCGTATTATATGGCATTATCCGCTACAGCCTTTATCTCTAAACTATTATTTACAAGTGCGCAGGCTGGTCTTTCTTGGAATGTACCATTCTTCTCATTTGTTACCATTGCAGCCCTTGGTGTCGATTACAGTATATTCTTCATGATGCGTTATAAGGAATACCCTAATATGTCAAGAAAGACAGCTGTAATAACAGCTGCAAAGAATATAGGAGGAGTCGTTATATCTGCAGCAGTAATACTTGCCGGAACCTTTGCAACTCTATACCCTTCAGGGATTATTGTTTTGATGGAGCTGGCAATCTGCGTTGTGATTGGGTTGTTCCTGTTAGCGTTTATTCTTCTTCCGGCAGCCCTTCCGGCATTAATGTCCTTACCCGAAAGAAAAAAATCCAATCAAGCTGCTGAAGTACAGAATAGCTTAGTATAGTTTTTGTTTTAGTATAGTTTTTGTTTATGAAAGAACAAGACAAAAGCCGAATCCGTTTAACCCACGGACTCGGCTTTTTATCAATATGATCAGCATGAACAGTTCATCCGGACAATCAGTTGTTTAAGCGTATCTTATTGAAATTAGTATTTGTTATTCATTGAGGTATATACTTACCTTACTCTGAATCAGTTTCGCTGTCTCTTCAGCCGTCTTCTTTCCTGATAAGAAATCCTTTACGCCCTCAGTGATAATCTTTGACGCTTGTTCTTCACTATAAGGCGAGACCTCAAGCTCATCTATCATTTTATTTACCATTTTAACATCAGCTTCATTCAAGGCTCTAATTTTTCGGCCCTTTTCTTTATAAGCCTGATAAATGTAGTTTCGTTCAATTTCAACTTTTGCTTTCTTATCCAGGGCACTTATACTAATTGGGAATTGGTACATATCATCCCTGCTCTGAATTTCATCTGAAAGAAGTAACTTAATAAATTCCCAAGCCTCTTCCTTAAGTTTTGAATTATTATTGATTGCATAAGTCCTGCCGGAATAAAATGTCTTAGAAGCGCTTTTGTCACTATATGAGGGTGTATTGAAAAATACCACTTCACTGTTCATCAAACTTTGAGCCTGTATTACACTCTGATAAGTACCAAAATAACTTCTCATAAATCCAATTGTTCCCGGGTCAAGCATTTTATAAAGCTCCTGTATATCAAGCTTAGGACTGGTAACTCCTTTATCCGAAAATTCCTTTGCAAAACTTAGCAAATCAATGAATTCCTTCGAGTCGAATTTACAAGTTCTATTATCCAAATCAATAAAATTACCCCCTTCAGCTTGAAGAAGCAATCCGAATACCTCTTCCGGCGACGTCTTTTCCAGTGCATACTGGTCCGGTTTTCCATCCCCGTTGGTATCTCTGGTGATTTTTTGTGCTATCTTCAGGAACTCTTCCCATGTCCATTTAGCATCATCTATCTTAATTCCTTCCTTATCCATAATGCTTTTATTGGCAGCAAAGGAAGAAAATCCGAAATTTACAGGCATTACAAACAGATTTTCCTTGTACTTGAACGCATCCAGAATATTCTGCTTGTAATTGTTTATATCAAAGGCTTTATCCTTTTCAATCATTTCACTAAGGTTGGCCAGAGTATTTTTATCTATATACCTCTTATAAGGAAGGCCATCTATCTCAATAATATCGGGACCTTGACCGGCCATTAATTCGGTAGTGACAACTTTTTTGAAATCCTCTTCTGCCTTCTGAGCCCTATTAACTTCATCATCACTTGGACCATCAGCACTTGTACTAATAGTTGCTGCTGTAAAATCCTTTAAATCTATCTTTATATCAGGATGCTTTTTCTGAAATTGCGCAATTGCCGATTCCAAATACTTTTCAGAGTATCTGGTATAAATGCTGAGTGTTTTCTGATTAGCTGTATTGGGCTTTTCCTTGGATGGAGAATATTTATAAAGCAGTGAAATACTCTTATTCGTCGAGTGATCCATCTTAAAGGCCAATATGTAAATATTTTTATCCTTATCTAAGATAAAGTCATTTATATAGATTCCTGTATCCAGAAGTGACGACTGCTTAAGATCAAGAACATACCCTTCTATTTTCCCTTCAGGTGTACAGGCTATAAGGCCTTTTTCAGTTAAAATATATAGTTTCTTATTTATATGGCTATACTTCATTTCACTCATATAATGACCTGAGTCTAGCTCTGTCACCAGTTTACCCTTGTCCTGATTCAAGCTGATGCTTTCAATAGAAGATTTGCCGGTTTCTCCGCTGAATGAACCCATCAGAAGGTTATCCTTATCATCGATTTCAATATAGTCAGTCAGCTTTGCTTCAATTTCCTTTATTTTTTTACCCTCAGAGTTCAAAACCTCAATCTTAGACCTTCTCTCAAGTAGATATATATTACCACTTGTATCAACTGCAATGTCGGTTGTTCCTGCCTGTTCATCAGTATAGGTCTTTTTTCCAAGGTCAAAGCTTTTCTGTTTTTCGCCCTTGGAGTCATATACCACTACAGAAGTATCAACTTCTCTTTTTTTGTCTTCCGATTTTACCTCACCGTATTTTTCCCTTACCACATATCTGTTATCCTGTGAATCAAGTGTAAAAATAGAATCAGATTTATCAGCTTTGTACTCCTGAACTCTTTTACCGTCTGAATCCACTGTAACATTATAGAAATCCTTTTCTTTCTGCGCTGTTATAGCCAGTTGGTTTTTAGAGTCCACCCCTATTCTCATACCTAATCTGTCAAATCCGAGTTCCTTCCCGATATCCTGTTCCTGATAGTTAGTTACATTTTTCATATCAAGAACATTTTCAGCTGTCGCTTTATCCTTTTTGCCACATGCACCAATACTCATAACAATAGATGCCGCGAGTAAAGTACATATTATCCGTTTTTTCATTGTTGATAACCACTGTCCTTTCTTTTTTCCGTAATTCACCATTAAGAAAGCCTCTCACAGATTCCTTTTTAATACATAAATTACTTATATATTTTTTTTCGCCTGATTTTGACAAGTGAAATATACCATATAATTATGTTGAAGGGAATAGGTGCAAGCTTTTATTTACATTTATTAGCTAGATTTTACACTTTGTTCATATTAAATTATTAGCCCTAGTATTTTATTAGAAATTGCTGGTAATAATAAAAACAATCCTGTAAGTGATTAATTTACAAGCTAAATCGGTATTACCATATGAAAGGAGAGTTAGTATGGGTGATAAAGGAAGTCCGAAAAAGGCACCAAAAATGACCAAGAAAGAGGCCAGAGCCGCTAAAAATGCAGCTCGCAACAGTAAGAATACTGAGGCTTAAAGCCATCTGCTACTTACTAATAGTACTCTGAATTTAAAACATAATACTCGCACAAAAAAAAGAAATTGCGGAGCAATTTCTTTTTCTACTATCACACTTTTTATACTATTCTAATAAAGTAATTCCCGTGATTGATTTTTCTATATTTTCAACAAAGGTTCTTGCATCATCCCGGGTTCCAACTATATCTCCAAAATGAATCGGTACCGCAACAGCCGGTTTAATTGTATTAGCAGCCTGAACGGCTTCAGCTGATGTCATTGTATAAGTACCTCCAACTGGCAAGAATACTACATCAGCCTTTATATCCTTCATTTCCGGAATAATGTCGGTATCTCCTGCAAAGTAATACCTGGTATTATTTATATTTACAATAAACCCCACCCAATTACTTTCTTTTTTGTGGAAAGCCTTGTTGGTATTATAGGCTGGTACTGTACAGAATTCTAGTCCAGTTACTTCATAATTCTTGTTTGGTACAACAGTAACTATATTGATCAAACCTGCCTGGACAGCAGTATCCAGAGCGTCCATCGGTATTACTAATACGGTACTGTCCTTCGCCAACTTTTTGATATCCTCCGTCGAGAAGTGGTCTCCATGGCTGTGGGATATGAGTATAATATCAGCATCCTTAGGTTCACCTTCAATTCCAATAGGATCAAAATAAATCACCTTAGTCCCCTCTATTTTTATAGTTGAATGCCGGATATGACTTACCCCGTGAAGCAGCTTCTTCAGTATAGCAGCTTTATTATCTGAACCATTTTCAAAAGACTGTGTAGTCATTATCTATGCCCTCCCTCTTTGTCACTGACTGTTTACTTTATAATTGAATATTTATTACTGAATTAGTAATAATGACTTCTCGCCTACATAATAGATACAGAGCTTGTGAAGAGGTCTAGTCATTGCTACATAAAGTAATTTGGTATCAAGTTCACTTTCGGAATAGTTTTCCCTGTTTACATTGGATAGCAAAACAACATCAAATTCAAGACCTTTTGACAAATAGGATGGAACAATAACTATTCCGCTTTTGTACTCCATTTCATTACCGGTTATTAAGCTGATGTCTTTATGATCTTTTTTCAGTAGCGGCAATATTCTTTGGCATTCCTCCATAGTTTTACATATTACCGCTATGGTCTTATGCCCCATATTTATAAACTCACTGATTTTTTCTGAAATGCTTGAGGCTGTCTTGTCAAATGATTCCATGGGAATGTGTTCAACAGGGTCCCCGTGCCTTATAACTGGCTTACCTCTATACATCGCAAGATTTTTTAGCTTTCCCATGACTCCATTGGCTGCTTCCATTATCTCAACCGTGGTTCGATAGCTTTGTTCAAGAGTCAGAAATTCGCATTTCTTTCCTTCAAATACCTCTTCAACAATTTCTCCCCATTGCCGTACACCTCTGTAGGAGTGTATTCCCTGACACAAGTCTCCCAGGATTGTAAATGAACTGTCCTTAACAATCTTTTTTAGTACATAAAACTGAAATGCGCTGAAATCTTGGGCTTCATCGATGACGATATGCTTTACGGGGACCTTTTCATCCATGCCGTAAATCTTGTATTTCAGGTAAATTACAGGTGCCAGGTCTTCCAGCTCCAACTGCTTGCTATTCAAAATCTCCAGAGTATACTTCCTTGTAAATTCGCAGGTCTCCTTATCAACATATCTTCCGGCAAGTTTATCAAAGGTTTCATTGTCTTCCATCAGATCAAAATAGTACTGGTAAGGACTTAGTTTGGGCAGACTGTCTACGTATTCCTTCACTAGAGTTTTTGATACCTTTTCTATCTTCTCAATAACCCGGTCCCTTTTATCAAAGGCTTCCCTGACAAACTTTTGTCTCTCAGCATCATCATTTATTTTAATTTTGGCTAACGCAACCTTTTTGTCACATTCAGCTTCTATTTGTGAAATAAATTGCTGTTTGCTGGTTTTAAGGCGTGTAGATAAGCTCTTTTTTATCTCGTTCATTCTCTGTGCTATTGGCCACATACCGTACTGTGTCAGAAATAAATTATTTATTTCTGCATAGGTATAAATAACCTTTGTGCCCAGCATTAAGTCCTTTTTAGGTATAAAGCTCTGCTCTATTTTATCAATATAATTATCAATTAATTCTTTAAACTGCATCGATGTTTTAAGTATAGAAGCCTTCCTCAAGCTGTCATTCTGCTCTTCCTGTCTCACTGTAGCATTATGGTTTACAAACCTATTAAGCTTGTTGTTAGCATCGGTAAGCTTAAATTTTCTTCCAATAAGTTCAATGGCAAAATCCTCAAAGGTTGTCTGTTTGACCCTTTCAACTCCAAGTTCCGGAAGAACCTCTGATATATAATTCAGGAAAAGCCTGTTCGGAGCTATTATCATAAAATTCTCAGGTTCAAAAGTCTTTTCAAAAGTGTAAATTAGATAAGCTATTCTGTGAAGTGCTATTGTAGTTTTACCGCTTCCGGCTACTCCCTGAACTATGAGAGGTTTCCACATCGGGGCTCTGACAATTC
>JAEYNI010000374.1 GCA_023412635.1 Bacillota bacterium | reverse complement strand
AGTTAATGAAAAACAAAAACAAAAAGCCTTTCGACTTTTGGATATTTGCAGCAGTTATATTATTACTTTCATTAGGTACCATAATGGTATTTAGTTCAAGCTATTATATTTCGGTCAAGGACAATGGTGATTCATTCGGTATGATAAGACCTCAGCTGATTTATATGGCTATAAGTATTTTTGTAGTAGTAGTTACCATGAATTATGATTATCATAGATGGGGGAAGATATCACCCATACTCCTAATGGGCAGCATAGGACTTCTGATTTTGGTTTTGATACCCGGAGTCGGTAAAGAGTTTAATGGAGCTCAGAGGTGGCTAGGAGTAGGAAATAAAACCATACAGCCCTCTGAATTAGCAAAACTGTCGTTAATAATGTTTCTCTCTTTCAGCCTGTCAAAAAGAAAAGATGTATTGAAGTCCTTTACAAAAGGTTTGTTGCCTTATCTTGCATTAATCGGACTAATATGCGGATTGGTTGTTATTGAGCCTCATTTAAGTGGAACCATAATCATTGCACTGACGGGGTTTATTCTTCTGTTTTGTGCCGGGGCTAAAATATCCCATTTTGTAGCTTTGGCAGTTCCAGTAATTCTGGCTGGGGTAGGGGCGATTTTGGTTGCGCCGTACAGATTTGACAGAGTTAAGGCCTGGCTGGACCCCTTTCAATACAAAATGGATGAGGGCTGGCAGATTGTAAATTCACTTCTGGCGATAGGTTCAGGTGGATTGTTTGGAAGAGGGCTTGGGCAGAGTATGCAGAAGTATCTTTACATACCTGAGCCGTATAATGATTACATTTTTGCGGTTCTGGCCGAGGAACTCGGATTTTTTGGATCTATGGTCGTTCTGCTTCTGTTTCTGGTATTTATCTGGAGGGGTATAAAGGTTGCAATGAATGCACCGGATGTATTTGGAAGCCTGATGGCTATAGGCATAACCTCTCTTATAGGAGTTCAGGCACTATTTAATGTCGCGGTTGTAACTAATTCAATACCCTCAACTGGTATATCTCTTCCGTTCTTTAGCGCAGGCGGTACATCGCTGATTTTTCTGATGTTTGGTGTGGGTATTTTGCTTAATATATCGCGATATTCAAATTACGAACGTTTTTAAGGTATAATATAAACTATATTCCTGCAGAGCTTATATGCAGATGGGAGGTCTGGCAGTTGAAGGTTTTAATAGCGGGCGGAGGTACAGGGGGACATATAAATCCCGGACTTGCAATAGCAAAGTATATTCTTAAAAAGAATCCTTCGGCGGAAATTACTTTTGTTGGAACTAAAAAGGGACTGGAAGCAAAACTTGTACCTAGGGAAGGTTTTACTCTTGAGACAATAACCGTTAGAGGCTTCAGAAGGAAAATTTCATTTGATACCGTGCTTGCTGTAAAAGAATTGGCTCAAAGCTTTTTTCAAGCCTCAAGACTACTTAAGAAATTAAAGCCCGATGTTGTAATAGGTACCGGAGGATATGTTTGCGGGCCTGTTTTATATGTTGCAGCAAAAAAAGGAATACCTACCCTTATACACGAATCAAATGCTTTTCCCGGCGTTACAAACAGGCTTCTCGAAAAACATGTAAACTACGTAGCAATCAGCTTTAAGGATGCTGTGAAATACTTTAAGAATAAAGATAAGCTTGTCCATACAGGAAATCCTGTAAGGCAGGAGCTGCTAAGCACAAATCGGCAGGCTGTTTTAAAGCAGTTGGATATTGTAGACGGAAAGCCTCTCATAGTAGCTATGGGCGGGAGCAGGGGTGCCAGAAAAATTAATGAAACCATAGTACAAATGCTCAATACACATTTTAAAGGTGAGTTTAATCTGATTTTCTCAACCGGCGAAGCTCAGTTTAATGAAATAAATCTTTCAGTCTGTCTTGATGAACAATATAAAAAATATGTTAAGGTTGTGCCATACATATATGATGTGGCTCAGGTCTATACTGCCAGTGATTTAATGATTTGCCGCGCCGGAGCCATTACCATAAGCGAGCTGCAGACAATGGGGATACCTTCTATACTGATTCCATCGCCCTATGTGACTGCCAATCATCAGGAGCACAATGCCCGCTCTCTGGAGAAGGACGGCGGCGCGGTGGTGATACTGGAAAATGAACTCAATGCGGATATTTTATATAGTAAACTATGTGATCTGATAGCAAATAAGGATGTATTGCGTAGAATGTCAGCAGACGCAACAAAAAACCGCATAACAGACTCTGTAGAACAGATTTATGCACTGGTCGAGAAAATCATTAAGTAAAAGGTGTTGGTTGAAAAATCTCCAAATATTTTGATGCTTTCTATAAGGATTATTTAGCTTAGCATATTTAAAATAGTTTTTTTGCATTAATCTTAATCGGACGTGAGTGTAAACTATATGTGGAAGCATGGTTAAAAAAGCTTAAAAAAATAGACAAACAATTTATTTTTTTAGCTTTTTGTGTGCAACACATTTTAATAAGTTAGTCCGGGAGTACCAGATACTTGTACGACATATTTATATAGTTTTATACGGAAGTCCGATTAGTGGCGGAGAAATACCTAATTTTTTTAGATGCTGTGGTAAATATTAATTTTATGCCTTTCGATCTTGATAATTTTTATTTACTAAACTAATTGGTACGCGAGGATAGCTTTGTTAAAATGTGGAAGCATGGTTAAAAAAGCTTAAAAAATAGACAAACAATTTATTTTTTAAGCTTTTTGTGTGCAACACATTTTAATAAGCTGTCCGGGAGTACCAGAAGGTGTTGGTTGAAAAATCTCCAAATATTATTGATGCTTTCTATAAGGATTATTTAGCTTAGCATATTTAATAATTTTTTGCATTAATCTTAATCGAACGTCAGTGTAAACTATGTAGATGACTAAAATATTATTCGTGTAATTAAGTACATATGTTATGGTACGTGAGGACAACCTGTTAAAATGTGGAAGCATGGTTAAAAAAGCTTAAAAAAATAGACAAACAATTTATTTTTTTAAGCTTTTTGTGTGCAACACATTTTAATAAGTTAGTCCGGGAGTACCAGATACTTGTACGACATATTTATATAGTTTTATACGGAAGTCCGATTTAAATATAATTCATTATAAAATATGCTAAGCATCAAATAATTTTACATAAAGCCTAAAAATATTTAGATATTTTGTAGACATTTGATAAATACATATGATATACTTGTGAACGGATAAAAAAACTTTTAAATTAGTCCAGAGAGGCTAGTAAGGTAAATAGTACATAGTACATTAGTGCAAATGTACATGGGAAGTTGTGTCGTGTTTGGATGAAACCCAACCTTACTGCGCCTAAAGGCAGTGAGGTTTTTTTATTTAAATTATAATAGGGGGATTAATTCATGAAGTACTCAAGACCCGTAATCCAGGTTGAAGAAAAGGTTCCTTTTCTTAAGGCGCTTCCACTTAGTTTTCAGCATTTGTTCGCGATGTTCAGTGCGTCAGTTCTTGTTCCGTTCTTATTTAACAGTTATGCTAAAAATCATTTTCTAGAATCACTAAAATTAACCTATGAAAATCTTAATGCCGACCAATTGGTACAGTACAACAGCATTCAGGTTATTGACCCGGCACTAGTTCTTTTACTAAACGGTATAGGCACTTTGCTTTACCTTATTATCTGTAAGGGAAAAGCACCTGCATTCCTCGGTTCCAGCTTTGCATTCCTGTCTCCGACAGCCTCAATAGTTGCAAGCTCAAGTGCATATACAGATAATTTTTCCAAGGCTCTTGGCGGCTATATAATCTGTGGTTTAATATTTGTAATAGTTGCATTTATAATAGGAAAAGTAGGTACAGGCTGGTTGAACATTGTGCTTCCTCCTGCCGCAATGGGACCTATAGTTGCACTTATAGGACTTGAATTATCAGGTACTGCTGCAGACATGGCAAAGCTTTTCCCTAATGCTGATGGTAATTTTGATACAAAGGGAATAATAATTGCCCTGGTAACACTAGGTATACTAATAATCGGTAATCTCTGTTTCAGAGGCTTCCTTTCAGTAATACCTATCTTGATTGCTGTAGTGGCGGGTTATGGTTTGTCAGCAGCAATGGGATATTTGGATACTTCGGTTATAGCCACAAAAAGCTGGTTTAGTATTCCAGAATTTGTACTACCTTCCTTTGATCCTAAAGCAATGTTAGTACTTGCACCTGCGGCACTTGTGGTTTTATCCGAGCACATAGGTCATCTGTTTGTTACAAGTAATATTGTAGGTAAAGATTTGACAAAGGACCCCGGTCTTCACAGATCTCTACTGGGTGACGGTATTTCGACAATGCTGTCTGGATTCTGCGGCTCATGTCCTACAACCACCTATGGTGAAAACATGGGAGTAATGGCTATTACAAGAGTTTACAGTGTATGGGTAATTGGCGGCGCAGGTGTTATTTCAATAATAATAGCCTTCTTTGGTAAAATATCCGGTGTTATTTCAAGTATACCGGGACCTGTTATGGGTGGAGTAAGCTTACTGCTTTTCGGTACTATAGCTGCATCGGGTATCAGAATGATAGTTGAAGCAAAGATTGATTACAGCAAGGCAAAGAATCTTGTTCTTACTGCGTTGGTATTCGTCATAGGTATAAGTGGAATATCAATTAACCTTGGTAAGGACGTTCAACTCAAGGGTATGGTTCTTGCAACATTGGCAGGTATGGCACTGAGCTTGATCTTCTATGTTCTTGAGAAATTAAAGCTAACAAACGACACCGAAGAGGCATAACAAATACAAAATAAAATTCAATAAGTATATTCATGATTTACTCAGCTCCAGGCAAATAAGTTTATGCGCCTGGAGCTTTTTTTGGTCAGCCTGAGCGAAAAGTCTATATGTAGTTATCATATTGAATTTATTAGATATTTATAAAAGATTAACATTCTTTACATAATATTAATAGTATTTACATTAATATACATAATATTACTTGTAACTATATTATTTTTATATTATAGTAAATATTAATTGTTAATTATTACAAATTTTTACATGGAGGGATAGTCTTTATGTTTACAATGGAAGTTGATCAAGCAAAAAAAATATTTTCAATTTTTGCTTCAGGTTTTTTTACAATGCAGGAAGGCGTGGACTTTATAAACGAGTACAGGACCAAGACTTCTCAGGTGAATCCAAAAGAGTATACGCTTATTGTCGATGGTAGAGAAGTAAAGGCATCAGCACAGGATGTGGCTGAGCAGCTTAAGAATATGTTAATGTTATATATGAGTGTTCCTTTTAAAAAGAGAATAATCGTTCAGCAGCAATCAGCTGTAGCATTAGGACAAACGAAACGGATCGGTAAGGATATCCAGGGTTTTGACACAATTATTTTTGTAGAATCGCCGGAAGAAGCTCTTACCAAAGTTTAAAAAATAAAAATCACCTCATTACTGAAACTCGAGGTGATTTTTTATGTATAGTTATTAAATAAACTTATAGCATTCTTTAAATGGAAATAGGATCATTACCTGTATCATTGTCTATATAATAATGCACACATATTATAACCGGCCCCTACCGAGCAGAACATTAAATAATCTCCGGAGTCAATAGCTTTGGTGCTTAATGCCTCGTTATAAGCCACTATTGGGCTGGTCAGACCCGTGTATCCGTAAATATTACCTATATAAGTGTGTCTATCACAATCTAAAGACAGTAAATTCAGAGTTGCTTCGGCATCTGGCTTTGAAAATTGCGAAAAGAAATATTGGCTTATATCATCTTTAGTAATGCTGTATCTGTCGAATAGAACCTGCATTAACCGAATCCATTCACCTGGCACAAAACTTGTATCAAAAGGATCAAGCTTAAGCTTTTTATCCTCAGCGTCAATTCCTTCCTCATAGAGGCTTGAAAAGCCACAAGCTGGGTATTGAAACTTATTTTTTACTACGGTATCGGTCTTGAAGTTGCTATCTATGAAACCTCTTTTATAGGGCTCTTCAACCCTTTCAAGGATGATGGCCGCAGCCGCATCAGCCATATTTGAATAACAAACGGGGTCAGTTTTACTTGATATGAAATTGCCCATAAAGCTGCCCACTATAAGTGCTTTACTAAGTCTTGTATTATTGGTAAGCAAGCGGCTACCGACGTCGATAGCAGTCAACATACCTATACAGTTAGAATTAAGATCAAAAATCTGATGGGCATTAACAGTGTGTAGTTTGTCGTGAAGTAGTATTGCATTTGAAGGTACTAGTTTTTCAGGACTATCAGTTCCAAAAATGATAATGTCTATTTCTTCAGGACTTACATTGGCAGACTGAAGAGCTTTCAGAGAGGCCTGATAAGCCATTGTAACAGCGTTTTCATGTTTTGTGTCAGCAATGCAGCGCGTATTTCTCCCGAGATGTTCAACCAGACCGGACACATCAATTCCCATGCTGTTAAAGTGATTAACATAAAAAGAGTTGCTTTTTTTTGTTGCTGGATGGTAAGTTCCAATAGATTTAAAAATGACATTTTGATACATTTAACCACTCCTTTTTTTGATGTATTACATAGATTATAATAGAAAATATGTAATAAAACAACAAATATATAAAAAAATGGTATATACTGCAGTTCTATATAATAATTTTTAATATAATGTTGAAATAGCAAAACACCTCATTCCCTGTTTGGAATGAGGTGTTTTTGGTAGTGTCAGTTTATTGCTCAATCTATGAACTTCTGCGGGACTGCAGTCTTAATCTTAAAAATCTTCTTTTACGGCGTAGTTCCGAAGGGAAAATGAATACTTCGTTCCGGATAAGACCTAGAGAAGTTTCAACAATTTTTTTTGCAGAATCATGATCAAAGAAATCTCTTTGAGCCTGTTTTATTTCATTTAACCCTTTTGCACCGTCTGCCAGAAGTTCTGAAACCATTGATGACAGGGAAGAAAGGTCTTCACAGAAGATACCCAGCTTATTGTTGACAGCAAAATCTGGATTTTCCTGCTCCTGCCCGGGCAATGCTCCTGTTATTATCAAGGGTACATTACAAGCAATGGCTTCCATCATTACATTTGGGCTGCCTCTGGTAAAGGCTATATCTGATTTTAGCATATGCTCCTGAATATTTGTAACATATCCGAAAATTTCAACTCTTCCGGGATACTGCTGTGCAAGTGACTTCTCCAGTTTCTCCTTCATAGTTTCATTTCTTCCGGCAATGATACTCACATTGCAGTTAAAATTATCAAGAAGAATTTTTGATACGCTATTCATGTCTCCGGAACCTTCTCCGCCACTCATAATCAAGCATTCGAGGGGTCTATCCAGATTGTAGTCGGGTTTTTGAATCCCCTGGCCTATGTGCTGGGTGAATCTCGACCTTACGGGAAATCCGATAACTCTTATTTTATCTTCAGGAACACCAAAGCCCTGGCATCTCTCCATTGCCTCCTGAGTCGGGCAAATAATGCAATCAGCTCTTTTATCAGCCCACAATGGAGATATACTTACGAGATCAGCCACAAAAATAGCAAAAGGTATATTTATTTTATATTCTTTAAGTATATTTAGTATAGGTGAGTTAAAAACCGGATGAACAGATAGTATCAAATCGGGTTTAAGCCTTCTTAACATTTTAATAAAATTTTCACGTATTGTTAATTCGGTAAATTCATGAATAAATGAAGGATTACGTTTTGAAATTTTCCATGCCAATTTCCAGAGTTCCTTGGCATTTCTTGTTACCAAACCATAGGATTTGCCTACCTTAACCCACATGTTTCCGCCTAATTCAAAACCATCTATAACATTAACATTAACATCATCCTGCAAATCAAACTGTTCAATCAATGATTCACTTATACTTTTATGTCCGTGACCAGTGTATTCTGATGAAATTATTACTACATTTCTCATTTTTATCCTAAGCCTCCAAAGGTGATAAATCTTAATCCAGTAGTTACTCTTATTATATAATAAACAACATTTGGGTTAAATGATAGGTGTCATTCCAAACAAATCTTTTCATTTCTGACACATATTATTCTACGAAGTTTATGGTTAAATGTTTGATAATATTTTATTAATATAATTTTCTTTGACGTTATAAACGAAATAATGTTTTCATATTAATATAACGAGGTTAAAGGAGTATATGGTGTATTGTACTCCGGGTGGTGACTCCTATACCTCGTTTTAACGCATATACGGTAAGATAACTTTTCTGAAGACGAAAATGAAATTCTTTATTTTAATTGGAAAGCTGGGGATGTGAGGCTGTTGAGAAAAACTTTTAGATTAGTGTTAATTTTTGCTATCATTTTGTCCTGTGTTCTATGTACTAATGAAGTTTCGGCGGATGATACAAACGAAGATGAACCGATAAACGGATTTCATAATGAGGCTATCATTGAGTCTACGGGTGGAAAGCTACCCAAAGTATCTGCAGGGGCGGCAATTGTAATGGATACCGAAAGCGGTAGGATTCTTTATGAAAAAAATGCTTTCACAAGGCGTTCAATAGCCAGTACAACAAAAATAATGACAGCTATTGTGGTACTTGAAAATGGAAATGATGAAGAAGACGTATTAATTAGCAAGAGGGCTGCTGCAATAGGTGGATCAACAGTTAATCTTATAGAGGGGAAAACCTATAAGCTTAAGGACCTGATGTATGCAATGATGCTTCGTTCTGGAAATGATGCAGCTATAGCCCTAGCGGAACATATCGGAGGTTCGGTGGAGCTTTTTGCTGAAATGATGAACCGAAAGGCTGCCGAAATTGGTGCGGTTAATACGAACTTTGTAACTCCCCATGGGCTGGATGACCCACAGCACTACTCAACTCCCTATGACCTTGCCCTTATAACACAGTACGCTTTAAAAAATGAGAAATTTTGTAGGATTGTTGGCACCAGATACTCAGTTTTCAATGGTAGAGATATTACCAATACAAATGAAATGCTAGGACTTTATCCGTGGGCTGACGGAGTAAAAACCGGCTATACAGGGCAAGCCGGGAGGTGTCTTGTAACATCGGCAACAAAAGATAACTGGAAGATTATTTCCATTGTACTTGGCTGTCCTACACGAAGCATAAGGGCTCAAAACAGCAAGATACTGCTGGATTATGCTTTCGATAACTATAAAAATTATGATTACTTGAAAAGAGGTCAGCAATTACAGGAGGTTAACATACATAAAGGTAAGGTTGGTAAAGTCTCTCTATATTCTGATGTGGATATAACTATACCTCTTAAGGCAGATGAGGTTAACAATGTGAGGATAGTATATAATATTCCGGATAAAGTTGAAGCTCCGCTAATACGGAATACAAAAGTCGGAACCGTAGATTTTGTATTGGAAGGAAAGGTTTTAGCCACAACAGACCTAAAAAATATTGAAACGGTTGAAAGAAAAGATTTTTATTATTATTTTGATTCAATTTTCAGAACCTGGGCCGGACTTGTACATAACTGATAAATTTGGCATAATAATAGAGGTCGCTTTGCGAATTATATTAACTATTTTATTATGGAGGCTGGTTTGAGAGAAACTGAAGGTCTGTTTCCGAAAACTGTTACGAAGTAAAAATGAAAACATTGTTGGTTGGAATTAATTCGAAGTACATACATACCTGTCTGGCGGTATGGTATCTAAAAGTAAGTTTGAAAAACTGTACTAATACTTCAATAAGGGAGTTTACAATAAACGATAATAAAGATGATATCCTCTCTGGGATATACCTAGAAAAGCCTGATGTTTTGGCTTTTTCCTGCTATATATGGAATATCGAGCTAGTAAGGTCACTATTAAGAGATATAAAAAAACTTTTACCTGAATGTATAATTATACTTGGAGGCCCCGAGGTTTCCTATACTTCCAAAGAAGTCATGCAGGAAAATGAGGCTGCAGACTTTGTATTGTGCGGTGAGGGGGAGGAAATATTCCCGGTTTTAATAAATTCCATTGAAAATTGCTCACAAGAATATAAAAAACTTTCTGGTATTGCCTACAGGGAGGACGGACAGGTTGTTTACAGAGAGGGCTTTAATCTGGTTTCACAATTGGACAGGCTTCCTTCTCCTTATACTGATGAGCTTTTGAATTCAACAGAGAATAGAATTTTATATTATGAATCATCCAGAGGTTGCCCATTTTCCTGCTCCTATTGCATTTCATCAACATTTAAAGGTGTCAGATTTTTTTCATTGGATAGGGTAAAAGTTGATCTTGAAAAGCTTGTAAGCTACAAACCGAAGCTAATAAAATTTGTTGACCGGACTTTTAACTGTAACAGAAAAAGAGCAAAAGAGATCATAGAATATATAATATCATTAAGCTGTAATACAGCCTTTCACTTTGAAGCGGCTGCAGACCTATTTGACCAAGAGCTCCTGGAATTGCTGGGTAGTGCTCCAAAGGGCAGAGTTCAGCTGGAAATTGGCCTTCAGACTACAAATTTTCAAACACTTAATGAAATAGAACGCGTAACTGACCTGGACAAGCTTAAACGGAATGTAAAGGAAATACTGGTAAACGGAAACATACATGTACATTTGGATTTAATTGCGGGTTTACCCTATGAAGATATTAAATCCTTCAAGAAATCCTTCAATGATGTATACGATATGAAACCTCATCAGCTTCAACTGGGCTTCCTGAAAATGTTAAAGGGTTCGAAAATACGAAGAGAAGCTGAAAAGCATGAATACAGCTTTAGAGATTATTCTCCCTATGAGATTTTGGGAAATAGATACATTAGTTACAATGATATTCTGGATTTAAAAGATATTGAGGAGGTCTTAGAGAGATACTTCAATTCAGGTCGGTTTTCAAAGTCTCTGGAAATACTGGAGTTGTTATATTCAGGAGATTTCTATGAATTATTTAGACAGATGTCTGTTTATTGCAGGGTAAACAGATATCTTGACAGGCCTGTATCCTACCGTGAGAACATAGCTGTTCTGTTTAATTTTGTTAAGTCAGACTTATTTGAAAAACTTGATCTAGAGAAATTCCGACAGGCTATGGTGTTTGATTTCCTCTCTTCGGACAGCTCCTGTGCAATTCCGGAGGCAATAAAAGCTCAGCATGACTTATTACCAAGCAACCTGACTCATGAATTTCTTAAAAGTGAGAAATTTATAAAGGAATATATTCCTGATGCCAGAGGTTTTTCAGCTAAAAATATTTTAAAAAGAGTATTTTTTGTGTCATTGCATAAATTGACAGGCCCTGATGAAATTCTGATGTTTGACTATCAACATAAGGATTCAGTAGATGGAAAATACAGGAGCATCGTTGTACCTTGCAGTGATTGACGAAGATGTGTATTTATTATTGGATTATACCAATTATATTAATATATAATAAAATTGTTGAAATGAAAAAACCTGTTTAGATATTCTGGTTACCCAGAAAATCTAAACAGGTTTTTTTGCATTCGCCCACGAAAAGTTGGTATTTAATAATATTTTAAGATTATTCACATATATTTTTAAATGAGATATTTTATCAGGAACAAATTGACAGCTGCTGATTATAATGACAGTAAAACGGTTTGTTCCTTTAATCTACCAGGAAAAAAAGGGAGGTTTCCAGATGACCACACCGGAGTTTGACTTCAAAGCAATGATTCAAAAGGATAGGTATGATAGGGTAAAAAAGAATTTTGAAAGCACATTTCTAGAGTATCTTCAGTTGGTAAAATCAAATCCAGAGGTGGCTGTTCTTGCTCATCAAAGGTTGTACGACCTTATAGTATTAAAAGGGACCGAGGTGGTTCGAACAGATGAGAATCCAAGGTTAAGAAGAATTTATGGGAATGATATAATCAAAAAGTATGCCTTTTTTGAGGAAGATTTTTTTGGTATTGATAAGACTATTATGAAAATAGTCAGATATTTTCATTCTGCTGCCATGGCAGGTGAGGAGGCCCGTCAGGTCTTGTATCTTGTAGGACCTGTAGGTGCCGGGAAATCCTCACTAATGGAAGTACTGAAAAGAGCGCTTGAAATGGCACCGCCTATCTATGCCCTTAAGGGCTGTCCTATGAGAGAAGAGCCCTTACATCTTGTTCCTAAACACATTAGGAGAGAGTTCGAGGAAACACTTCACGTTAAAATTGAGGGTGATTTATGCCCAATATGCAGATATAGACTAAAGAATGATTATGGAGGAGAGTATGAGAGATTTCCTGTAGAATCAGTGGGGTTCTCAATACGTTCAAGAAAGGGAATAGGAGTAGTTCCTCCGGTTGACCCTAATAATCAGGATTCTTCAATACTAACAGGAAGCGTCGATATTTCGAAAATTGATCTTTACCCGGAGGATGACCCGAGAGTACTGTCTCTTAACGGTGCCTTCAATGCAGGTAATCGTGGAATAGTAGAATTTATTGAAGTTTTTAAAAACGAGACCGAATATCTGCATACAATGATTACTGCAACCCAGGAAAAATCAATTCCTTCACCGGGAA
>JAEYNI010000342.1 GCA_023412635.1 Bacillota bacterium | reverse complement strand
GTTATTGGTGATAACATCCATTTTTTTGCTGTTTGCAATCATGCTCCAGGCTGAAGTATATAACCCTCTTATCATGAGAATTCTCCTCGTTAAAAAGTCATCACTTGTTTATCGGTTATAATTAATATTTACTTAATAAAAATTTTACTCGCTACCCATAGAAGGAAGGGGCGTTCTTTCAATTATTATATATTATGATATTAAAAAGGGGCTAGCTGATATTTTCAAAGCTAACCCGTATTTTTTAATAAATATTTATCTCTTGTAATTACCTCTGCTTTCAGATAAAGCAGATTCTTCTATTGCCTCGATATTATCCAGTGCCTTTCCTGTTCCAAGTGCAACACACGATATTGAATCATCAGCAATGATGACATTAATACCGGTTTTTTCCTGAAGAAGTTTATCCAAACCGTAGATTAAGCTTCCCCCTCCGGTCATGACTATTCCCCTGTCACTGATATCCGCAGCCAACTCCGGGGGTGTTCTTTCAAGAACAGAATGAACTGCCTCTACAATGCTGGATATGGGCTCCTCAAGAGCTTCCATCATTTCGGTAGAAGAAATGGTTATGGTTTTTGGAAGGCCGGAAATAAGATTTCTTCCTCTTATGTCCATGGTAACTTCCTGTACTCTCGGGAAAACTGTACCAATGTTTATTTTAAGTTCTTCAGCTGTTCTCTCACCAATCATAATATTGTGCTTTTTACGCATGTATCTGACAATGGCTTCGTCAAACTTGTCTCCGGCAACCTTTATAGATGTACTTACAACAGTTCCTCCAAGGGAAATTACAGCTATGTCGGTAGTACCACCGCCCATATCAACGACCATACTTCCGCAGGCTTTTGCTATATCTATTCCTGCACCTATAGCAGCAGCAATAGGTTCTTCAATCAAATACGTCTTTCTTGCACCGGCCTGCATGGAGGCATCTATTACAGCACGTTTTTCAACTTCTGTAACACCGCTTGGTACACAAACCATTATTCTCGGTTTAAAAAACTTTCTGCTGCCTGTTACCTTGTTTATGAAATATTTCAGCATACGCTCAGTTATGTCATAATCTGAAATAACGCCTTCTCTTAAAGGTCTGATAGCAACAATATTGCCAGGTGTTCTTCCCAGCATTCTTCTTGCCTCTTCTCCAACGGCTAATAATTTGTTTGTATTTTTATCTATAGCTACAACGGAAGGTTCTCTTAGAACGATACCCTTTCCTTTAATATAAACGAGCACTGAAGCTGTTCCCAAATCTATACCAATATCCTGTCCAAAACCCAAATATAACAACTCCCTTAACACAATTTGATAAATTTAGCAAAAATATACGTCAACTATATAATTATTCATTCCGTTAAAAAATTACAAATATTCAAGTTAAATTTATCTATTATTTATATTATCATATAAAATTAATTATGCAATATTTTTGTAAGCTTTTGATGCCTTATGGTAACTTAATTTGCCTTTTTGTAATATTTTTACAAATATTTCGACAAAAATCAGGCTAAAACTACGAACTAATTACAGTGCTATTTTGTCCAATATATCATTTATTTTTGCTATTGCAATGCCATAATTGCAAATAGGCACATTCTGTTCCTGCGCCATAGCTATTCTGGTGAGGACGTATTTTCTGTTAAACATGCAGCAGCCGCACTGGATGACAAGAGAATATTTTGACAAGTCCTTCGGAAAATCAGTGCCGCTTACTATATCGACAGTTAGACTCTCTCCGGCTTTTTTTCTGAGAAGCCGCGGCAGTTGGATACGTCCGATGTCTTCACCCAGTGGCGCATGGGTGCAGGCCTCAGCAATAAGAACCGCTGAAGACTCAGTCAAATTTTCTATTGCTTCAGCTCCCTTAACATATTCAGCAATATCCCCTTTGTATTCTGCAAATAGAACAGAGAAAGACGTCAGCAAACTTTCGGCTGGTTTTAGAGCATATACCTTGCTGAACACCTGGGAATCGGTAATTATCAGCTTAGGCGGCTTAACCAAAGTTCTCAGTGCCTGCTCAAGCCTATCGGTGGTTACACTCAGAACAAGACATTTATTGTCCAGCAGGTCACGGATCGTCTGAACCTGTGGTAGTATAAGTCTCCCCTTGGGAGCCTGGATATCCTGAGGCATGACCAGCAGCACCAGGTCACCGTCCTTTACAAGGTGTGAGGTTATGCTTTTTACCTCGAAATTCTCCGGAACTGCCCTTATCAATTCTTCTCTTACTTTGTCCAGTCCGATTTTTTCTTTTGCGCTTATTATTATCGGTATAAATCCAAAGGCAGCCTTTACAGCAACCGATATCTCTGATGAATTTTTAATAATATCAGCCTTATTTATTACAGGTATTATAGGTATATTTCTTTTTTTAAGCTCTGCAACCCATTCCTTCTCGCAGGAAAGGTCAGTATCACAAAAAAATACAATGGCCACATCTGTCTTATCAACTGCCTTCCGCGTTTTCTCAATACGCATTTCGCCAAGAGTTCCCTCATCATCAAAGCCGGCTGTATCTATGAACATAACTGGTCCAACAGGGTGCAGTTCCATTGCCTTGTATACCGGATCGGTTGTAGTTCCGGCTATTTCAGATACCAACGCAATATCCTGTCCGGTTAATGAATTTATTAATGAAGATTTACCACTGTTTCTTCTTCCGTACAAAGCTATGTGCAGCCTGTTTGCACCGGGTGTATTTGTAAGACTCATATTAACCTCCCAAGCCACATTGTGGCTTTGACACTTTAGTGGCCTTGACATATTATGGCTTTGACACTTTAGTAGCCTTGACATATTATGGCTTTGAGCCGCTTAGCGCCCACAAAATGTAATGAAAATTTATATCCTTTGCCGCTATAAGTCATATATAGGGCTCGCGACCTAAAACCTGAAGTCCCTCTTCCCTTGGTTGAGCTCACTGAGATGCTCTATCACTATTCTCTTTACATCGTTATTCTGGAGTTCATTAACCTCAGCAGCTATCATTTTTTCTCCCTGAGTTTTTGTATCCTCCGAAGCATAGTCTTCAAGATATTCTTTAAGGGTCATTAAAGCGTTAGGCTGACAAACATTAGCAATTGCGCCGCTCTTGACCAGTCTCATAAATCTGTCGCCGGTCCTCCCTTCACGATAGCAGGCAGTACAGAAGCTTGGAATGTACCCCAGCTTTATCAGCCAGTTTACTATTTCATCCAGTGTCCTTGTATCATTTACTTCAAATTGTGCGGAATTTTCCTTTTCCTTTTCCACATAGCCTCCTACACTTGTAGAAGAACCCCCGCTTATTTGAGAAACGCCCAATTTAAGACATTCTGCCCGTGTCTTCTCAGATTCTCTGGTTGACATGATAATGCCGGTGTACGGTACTGCAATACGAAGTATAGCAACAATCTTTTCAAATATCTCATCAGGAATGGCGTTGGAGTATTCATTAAGGTTAACATCATCAGCCGGGCGGATACGCGGAACACTTATAGTATGCGGTCCGACGCCCATCGCGTCCTCAAGATGCTGTGCGTGCATCAGCAAGCCGACAAAATCATACTTATAGAGGTTCAGCCCAAACAATACTCCCAGCCCCACATCATCAATTCCAGCTTCCATCGCGCGATCCATTGCCTCGGTATGATAGGCATAATTATGCTTTGGGCCTTTGGGATGCAGGTACTCATATGTCGGCTTGTGGTAGGTCTCCTGAAACAGAATATAAGTTCCGATCCCGGCTTCCTTCAGCTTTTTATAGTTTTCAACTGTTGTAGCCGCTATGTTTACGTTTACACGACGAATTGCACCGTTTTTATGTTTTATACTATATATGGTTTTTATACTCTCAAGAACATACTCTATAGGGCAGTGTTCCGGGTCCTCACCGGTTTCAAGTGCAAGCCTCTTATGCCCCATATCCTGAAGTGCTATTACTTCCCTAACAATATCCTCCTGTGAAAGCTGCTTTCTGGCAATATGTTTGTTGGAGCCATGGTAAGGGCAGTAGCGGCATTCATTGATACAGTAGTTTGAAAGGTACAGGGGTGCGAACATTACAATACGGTTCCCATAAAATTTTTTCTTTATCTTCTCAGCTAAAGAATATATTCTGCTTTTTACATCTTCCAGATCACATTCCAGCAGAACAGCAGCCTCTTTATAGTTTAACCCCTTTAACTGTACAGCTTTTTCAAGAATATCTTCCAGTAAAGCCCTATTTCCCTTGTTACAGACTGCAAACTCAAGAGTATCTAAAATCTCTTGATCATTAATAAATTCAGTTGCTGCTTTTGATTTGCTGTTATACATAGCTTTGACCTCCACTATACCTTGGAATATACGGTTTTTATATTTACACCCGGGACCATTCCGAGTTTCCCGGAGAGGGAACTGATTATGTCATTCGGTGCATCAACAACAACACTTATGATGCACACCCCCTTTTCCCTGTACGGAATCCCCATTCTGCCGATTATGTACTTTCCAAAATCATGCAGTATTCCGTTAAGTCTGTCAGTTGACGACACATCATCAACTATAATGCCGATTAAAGCAATCCTGGTTTCCATAGCATTGACCTCCATAATAAATAAACCCCATGCACAAAAACGGCACAGGGTTGCTTTATAGGTAGCGCTCAATAAAATTCATTAAGCTTTTTAGCACCGTCTTACCATTCGGGACTAACCCTCATGCATATCAGAACGATTGATTATTTAGTTTTGTTTTGTTATTTAGTTTTGTTAGTGCTCCTCATTCTCAGCTTATGGCTTTGAACTTGGAACCAGTAGTATGACCGATAGTTCGGTTAATTCCTAATATTGATAATATTTTAACATAGTTTATATAACTTATCAAGAAAAGAATACTAAAGCAGCTCACCATAGTGATATTTGTTATCAAATTATTAAATTTTCAAGGTTATCTTGAAAATTTGACTCAGTATCTCTAAAATTAAAGAATATACATGTATTAGTCAATTGTTATAAAGAGAATACTTACATTAAGTCTATGTTTCGGATATACTTTATACGTAAATTCTTCATTACTATTATTGTACGCAATATACGCGTAGAAGGGAGGTTAGCTTGAAAGACTTCGCTATTGCTCGTCTTCCAAACTAACCTATGAATTTATGGCCGTGCGAAATATTCAAAAAGAATTTACTATGTAAAATTCTTTTGAAAGCGCACATGGCCAATTAACCTCCTTTATTCGCCTACAGCGATTTGGGGGAAATAGTTTCAAAATTTTATGGTCGCTTTGTCGGCTCATGGAGGTTAATATGAATTGGTTGAGAAAATTTATGATTGGTAGATATGGAGTTGACCAGCTGTCAGTGGGGCTTCTTTTTCTATCGTTTTTATTATCAATAGTATTTTATATTTTTCCGTTTGGATTATTAAACTATCTTGTTTACGTTCCTTTTCTGGTATTCCTTTTGAGGGCCCTTTCAAAAAATTATAATGCGCGAAGAAAGGAAAACAATGCTTTTTTGAAGCTCTGGAACCCGATTGCAGACTGGTTTAGTAAAAAACGTAGCAGGTTCAACGCCTATAAAACCCACAGGTATTTCAAGTGTCCCGGCTGTAAGCAGGAAGTCAGGGTTCCGAAAAACAAGGGAAAAATACGAATTACCTGCCCAAAATGCAGGCTGGAATTTATTAAGAAGACATAGAAGTTGTATCGCTTTTCGACTGTAAAGGCGCTGTCCATAGCGGACAGCGCCCTTTATTTATTGCTCTATGGCGTAGCGTTATTTATTCTTAAATAGGTTTAAAATAGTCGAATTCTTTCTTTTACAGTAGGGTAGATACTTCGAGTTAGCCGAATGATGCTCAAGGCATTCCTTACAGTTTCCGTGCCTCGGACAGGACTTCTTTTTGCAGTTGCACCTTTCCTGACCGTTTTCAAGTAACATATGGCGCTGTCCCCTTTCTCAAGTCCATTGCTCCACTTTTCAAGCATACTTATACATATTTAAATTTCAATTACTATAATATCAAATATAAATATCAGATACTGAAATATTATAGATATTATATCATTTTTGTATAATACGGTTCTAATTTCCGAAATACTCAAACCAGTCAAAATCAGCATGGGCTGAGGTGTCGTTTCCATTGCTGCTGGCAAACATTCCGACATAGGTTCCAACAAAACCACCTGCAACATCGGTGCTTAATAGTCTTCCGTCAACCTTTTCGGCCAGTATTTCCAACTCAGTATTCTTTGCTCCGAAGCTAAAGCTGTAGTCCTGCCCAACTGCTGAAACCTTGAGACATAGGCTCTGTCCCTGGAATTCCTTTTGGGCTATAATAGTCTCCCTTTCATCAAAGCATTGCACCAGCCTGACCACTTTTCTACCCTCGAATAAAGTATACTCAAATCGTAAGTTATAGGCATTGCTTTGTATTAATGCAATACCGGCAGCTTCTCCCTCTGATGCCGGACTAAACTCCAGGGCTGCTGCAGCTGAAAAGTTCATATGCTGCTGGCGTCTTCCTACAAAGCTGGGATTCACTTTTTCAGTTATTTTTTCAGCTCTTAATTTCAATCTTAAATAACCAGGTCTTTCAGTAAGACTCCAGAACTTT
>JAEYNI010000324.1 GCA_023412635.1 Bacillota bacterium | reverse complement strand
ATATAACACCTCCTTTAATTATTGGAGAATTTTTCTTCTCATAAATCGGCATCAAAGCAATAATTATTTTAACACAACAATACCCAATAAACAAGCTTTTTTAATATAAAAAGTCGTAAAAATATTGTTAGAAATATGGATTTAAATAATACTCTAATATTTACCCTCCAAAGCTGTTACTATTACAAAAATTCCTATGAATTTTGTGAAAATAATCGATAAATGGAAAAATATGATGAAAAATACTATACATAATACCAAATCATACCGATATTATGAGTAATATAAAACGGGAGAGTAAATCTATGAAACTATCGTTTAAAATTGCTATTTATGTTGGTGCTTTAATACTTTTAATTGCATTGGGCTTGGGTACAGTGACGTCAATATTCAGCAGCGAAGCGCTATATAAAAGATTGGAAGCAAATTTAATGCAGTTGGGTAATGAAGATTCAAAGTATATTGATTTCAGAATATCGTCAAAAATCCAGATCCTACAGGAAATTGCCAATAAGGAAGAAGTATCGGGTATGGAATGGCGAAAGCAGAAAGATGCCCTGGCAGATGCAGTGGAAAGGCATGAATATCTCGATATGGCAGTTGTACTACCCTCAGGTGATGCCAGTTATGTTGTCAGCGGCGACAAGGCCAATCTACGCGACAGAGATTATATTAAGAAAGCACTAAATGGTGAGGGAACCGTTTCAGATGTTATAATAAGCAAAGTAACCGGTGAAGCAGTATTAATGTACGCTGCGCCAATTCTCAGGGATGGAAAGGTAGTAGGTGCACTTGTAGGTCGTACAGACGGCAACTCTCTGAATAACTTTACAAATGAAATAAAATATGGTGAACACGATCAAGCTTTTATTATAGGAAAAGACACAACCTTTTACTCGTATCCGGAAAAGGAATATGTTCTAAAGCAGATAAATATCTATAAAGAGGCTGAAAAGGACAAGAACTATTCTGAGTTAGCTGAGAAATTGAAAAAGATAAATCTTGATAAACAGTCGCAATTAGAGTATTCCTTTAATAATAAGAAATACATTGCTGCATTAACTCCAATAAAATCAACAGGCTGGATATTGTTTACTACCGTTGAACAAAAGGAAGTAACTGACTCTGTAATGTCGCTTGTCTTGGCAATCAGTATTTCAAGTTTGGTATTTGTAGTAATCGGAATAATCTCATCTTCACTTTTAAGCATATCAATAAGCCGTCCTATTGTTGCAGTATCTAATAAACTGAACGAACTGGCTAACTATGATTTTACAGGTAAAAATGATACTCTTAAACAATATTCGGGAAGAAAAGATGAGATTGGACTGATTAACAGGGGCTTACTAACAATGCAGGAACATCTTCTTAGTCTCATAAAGGGAGTGTCCGATGTTTCCAACCGTGTTGCAGAATCGTCAGGAGAGGTGCGAACAGCAACACAACAAATTGTTGCTATGTCAGACCAGACTACAGTTAGTATTAATGAGATTGCAAAGGGTGCATATGAGCAGGCAAAGGACACAGAGCAGGGTTCAAGTTATATGTTCAGTCTAAGTGAAATAATGGTAAATGACAGTAAAAACAGAGAGCTTTTAAATAATACTGCAGTACATGTTGATAAAATCAAGGAGGAAGGTTCGAAAACCGTCGAAATTCTTCTGGAGAAAGCAAAGATTACTAACACTGCTACCGGCGAAATTCAAAAAGTTATATCCGAAACCCAGGAAAGCTCACAGAAGATTCAGATTGCCAGCCAAATGATTGAGAAGATAACTCAGCAAACAAATCTCCTTGCGTTGAATGCTTCAATCGAGGCAGCCAGAGCTGGAGAGGCCGGAAGGGGTTTTGCAGTAGTTGCTGAAGAAATCGGTAAACTTGCCGAACAATCCAACAGCTTTACTCAGCAAATAAACAACGTTATTAAAGAACTCGCCCAAAAGATAGAGTTTACAGTGAATACAATAGATGAAGTAAATAAAACTGTATTAAACCAAACAGAAATAGTTGGCGAAACCAAAGACAAATTTGATGGAATAGCTGAAGCACTTGGTAAAATGAAATCAGTTATAGAAAAGTTAAATACTTCTGGTGAAGAAATGGAAAGTAAAAAGAATGAAATGGTCCATATTTTAGGTAACCTATCAGCTATATCTGAAGAAAATGCTGCAGCAACTGAAGAAACTTTAGCTACATTTGAATCGCAGAATACAAGTATAGCAAGGATAGCTGATGTTAGTAGGGATTTGGATTCACTCGCACAGAATATAAAAGAGAATTTAAGTAAGTTTAAGTATTAATAATAGAGTTTATTTATATAATTAAGTGTATATTTTCTGAAAATCAATCAAAACCTCTTAGAAAACAGGATACTTGCTTTAAATTTGGGCAGTGTCCTGTTTTTGCTTGACTAGGATTTATTAAACTCTGCAGATTTGATAAGGATAAATGGAATATTTTTTTAGAATTGAATAATACCTTAGTATAGTTAAATGGCGTTTTGTTCTTTATTACTTTTATGATAGAATTATATCGCATAGGTTCAAAGGGTACTTATACGTTCTTATAAAATTTTCATTAGTAGGAATTTTGGAGGGTTTTGCTTGAAACTTATTGCATTAGAAGAACTAAAAAATAAATCAATCAGATATATAAAAGGTGTTGGCGAATCAAGAATGTCGCTTTTTGAGAAGCTCGGCATTAATTCAGTATATGACCTTTTGACATATTATCCTAAGGACTATGAAGATAGAAGCAGAATTAAAAACATAGCAGATCTTGAAAATGGAGAAATCTGCTCCTTTGAAGGTACAATAGTATCAAATGTAAGTGATGCCAGACCAAGAAGGGGTATGATTATCTCTAAGGTATCCATTCAGGATAGTACCGGGAAAATAACTGCTGTCTGGTTTAATCAGCAGTATGTCAAAAATTCTCTGACTCTGGGTAATAACTATATTTTTTATGGGAAAATTGACAAAAAGCTGAACAAACCGCAGGTTGTTAATCCGGTATTTGAATTAAGTAGTGGTGATATGAAGAAAAGTTTAAAAATATTTCCTATATATTCAGCCACTAAGAATTTAGGCCAGAATGTCATAAGAGTTATAATGCAGGAGGCCGCAAAAATATTGGACAATACTCAGCTTGAGGACAGGCTGCCCGAGGATATACGGAAAATTCATGACCTTTCAGGACTTGTGGATTGTATAAAGCAGATACATTTTCCCGAATCCTTTAATCAAAAAGAAAGGGCAAGATACAGGCTGGTTTTTGAAGAACTTTTTATGCTTCAGCTGGGCCTGCTAAATTATAAAACCTTGGCAACACATACCGGAAAGGGTATTTCCTTTCACAGACCACCGGAGATGGACGCTTTCCTGAGTAATCTGCCTTTTGAACTGACAGATGCTCAAAAGAAAGTTCTGAAGGAAGTCGAGCAGGATATGGAAAGTGAGAATGTCATGAACAGACTGGTTCAGGGAGATGTGGGGTCAGGTAAGACTATTATTGCAGTACTTGCACTGTTCAAGGCTGTAAAGTGCGGCTACCAGGGTGCGTTAATGGTACCCACTGAAATATTGGCTGAGCAGCACTACAAGTCCATAAAGCCGCTATTTGATAAGTATAATATTTCAGTGGAACTTCTGTCCAGTAGTCAGCCAAAGAAACAAAAGCAAGCAGTTTTTGAAGGATTAAGAGATGGAAGTATGCGCGTTGTAATCGGAACCCATGCATTGATTGAGGACACTGTTGAGTTTCAAAGGCTTGGATTGGTAGTAACGGATGAGCAGCATAGGTTTGGTGTCCGCCAAAGAACCATTCTTGCCGAGAAGGGAAGTAATCCTGATGTCCTTGTAATGACTGCTACACCAATACCGAGAACACTGGCTCTGATACTATATGGAGATCTGGATATCTCAATAATTGATCAGCTGCCTCCGGGAAGAAAGCCGATAAAAACCTATTCTGTAACTGAGGCCATGCGGGATAGGATAAATAATTTCATTCGTGAGAAGGTACTTGAGGGCAGGCAGGTATATATTGTATGTCCACTTGTGGAAGAATCGGAGGAGATTGAAGCCAAATCTGCAGTTGTTACGGCAGAAGAAATAAGCAATCATGTTTTTAAGGATTTAAAAGTGGGCATTATACATGGTAAGATGAAAGCTTCCGAAAAAGAGACCATCATGAAGAGTTTTGTTTCGGGAGAGATTAGTATTTTGGTATCAACTACAATAATAGAGGTAGGGGTAAATGTACCCAATGCTACACTTATGGTAATAGAAAATGCCGAAAGATTTGGACTGGCTCAGCTGCACCAGCTTAGAGGAAGAGTGGGAAGAGGAGCAGAGCAATCCTATTGTGTTCTTTTTAATCAGTCCAAATCTCAGGTATCACGGGAACGCATGAAGATAATGTCCACGTCCAATGACGGCTTTGTTATTTCCGAGAAAGACCTGGAAATCAGAGGTCCCGGTGATTTCTTCGGGACAAAGCAGCATGGACTTCCTGAGTTGAAAATAGCAAATCTGTATAAAGATATAGAAGTTTTGAAGCTTGCTCAGGAAAGCGTGAAGGACCTTTTGAAGAAAGATCCCGGACTTGAGAAAAATATAAGACTGAAACAGTATTTGGCAGAGTATTTCGGAGAGAAAGTAACACTATCATAAAGGGGGAAGATACTATTTTAAGAGTTGTTTCTGGAAGTGCGAAGGGTATAAAGCTGCATACACTCGAGGGAATAGGCACCAGGCCTACTACAGATAGAGTTAAGGAAAACCTATTTAATATATTGGCACCTTATATAGGGGAATCAAAGGTTCTTGACCTTTTTGCAGGTTCCGGCAGTTTAGGAATCGAAGCTTTGAGCAGAGGTGCACAATGTGCTGTATTTTCAGACCGGAATGAACAATGCATCGAAATAATAAAAAATAACCTTATGCACACCAAGTTAACCGAAAAAGCGCAGGTGTTTTTGGGGGAAGCCGAATTAATATTAAAAAAACTCTCCCAACATGGTGAAAAGTTTGATATAATTTTTCTAGACCCACCATATAAAAAGGGTATTATACCTCAAATTCTGCGATATTTAGAAGAAAACAATGTACTTGAGGACAAATTTATTATTATTGCAGAATCGGATGTGGAGGATGAGCTCCCGGAAAGCTTGGGGTGTATGGTTGTTTCAAAGAAGCAGGTTTACGGAAAAACAAAACTAACATTTTATAAAAGAATTTTATAAGAGGATGAGACATTTTGAAAACATTTATATATCCTGGAAGTTTTGATCCTGTTACAAATGGTCACTTGGACATTATTGAACGAGCATCGAAGATTTGTGATAAATTAATAGTCGCTGTATTGATAAGCCACAGCAAACAACCCCTTTTTTCAATGAACGAGCGTGTAGATCTCTTAAAAAGAGCAGTAAGCCATTGTTCAAATGTTGAAATTGACTGTTTTTCAGGGCTTTTGGTGGACTATGTTGCTCAAAAACATGCGAAAGTTATTATTAAGGGACTAAGGGCTGTTTCGGATTTTGAATATGAACTTCAAATGGCTTTATTAAATCAAAAGATGGCACCTGATATTGAAACGCTTTTTATGATGTCCAACATAAATTATTCATTTTTAAGTTCCAGCATGGTTAAGGAATTAGCCAGGTATGGAGGTAATATCAAGGGACTTGTTCCTGAATGTATAGAAGAAGATGTTCTAAGCAAATTTAATAAGTAAGAATTTAGACAGCATTAAGTACAAAGTAATAACCTGACACTGTTTAAGCCATACGTGTCTTGGAAGTTAGTTTGAAAGACTTCACTAATGCTCGTCTTCCAAACTAACCTATGAACTTATGGCCGTGCGAAATATCCAAAGTATTGAAAATACTAAACTATTTACAAATACTTTAGTATTTTCAATACTTTGAAAGCGCACATGGCCAATTAACCTCCTTTATTCGCCTTATAGCGGATAGGGAGTAAATAAATTTCATTACATTTTTGTGGCCGCTATGTCGGCTCATGGAGGTTAACTTGAAAGACTTCGCTAATGCTCGTCTTCCAAACTAACCTATATGAATTTATGGCCGTGCGAAATATTCAAAATATTCTATTAAATATTTTGAAAGCGCACATGGCCAATTAACCTCCTTTATTCGCCTAATAGCGGATAGGGAGTAAATAAATTTCATTACATTTTGTGGCCGCTATGTCGGCTCATGGAGGTTAATATGGAAATACTCACCATACTGGAAACATTGGAAGAACTGGTTGAAAGAAGTGCCAGTGTACCTTTTTCAGGCAAGTGCCTTATTGACAGGGAAGAGGTTCTTGAAATAATTAAAGAAATGAGGCTTAAGCTGCCCGATGATATAAAGCAGGCGAAATGGATCAAGGAGGAACGACAGAGAATCTTACTTGAAGCCCAGAAAGAAGCCAATAACATATTAAAGGATGCTGAAAACAAGATAGCATCGCTGGTAGATGAGCATGAGATTACTAAAAAGGCCTATGAACAGGCTAATGACATAATTGCCGGTG
>JAEYNI010000319.1 GCA_023412635.1 Bacillota bacterium | reverse complement strand
AATAATCCTAAAAAGCCATCTGTCTTACTTCCATTCTCTGCTACTCTTTTTCTGATAATCCGCATGTCATAATCACTTGGCAAGTTAATTCTATATCGCATTCCAATCATAAATATACTCCTCCAGGATTTAATTACACATTTATTATATACAGGTAGTTATAGTTACTAAACATAATATTACTTACTGTTATTCGGATATTGATCAGAACTCCACCACCATACCATCGGAGCGGTACAATATCTCCCAAGGATACCAATGGTCCTCGTGTGCATGAGTGATGACTATATTCTCTATAAAGCTGATATCAATATTGTTGGTCAGTAGATGATGATAGGTGTCGGGAGGCAGGTCGATCAGTAGCCGGTCGTCCAGCATAGCCTGGCTGCGAGTTCGGATATTACGCCCTCCGGCGATACGAGCCCTACGGCAGGAGTCACAATCGCAAAACAATGCAGGCCAGCCCTCAGCGGCGGCCGTTCCAAGATAGTGCAGTTTCATGGGGAAACCCTCCTTATGAAGATATGGTTTTTAAATTATACTCTACCCTCCTTCTGTTCACAAGAACAATGCTGCACAAAAAAAAGGAATAATTTTTCATATAGGAGTGTCTGACTTTAAAAGGGCTATATGCTCAAATATTTAGAATTGATACAGTGTAAGTATTAAAAAAAATACCCCGCCGATCTCGACGGGGTATTTTTTTGATATCTAAATGCATATATAAAATGTATATTTTGATTACTATTTATATGATATAGTTATAACCGGCTTAATTAAATCACTTGGCTTGTTTTTCATAAGCTCTAGAGCCTCTGGAATACTATCCAATCCTTCAAACTTATGTGTAAGCATACCAGAAACATCAAGTCTACCATTTACCATTAGATTTGCAAGACGTTCGGTGCGCATACGGCCTGCTGGCATTAACCCACCAACTATTCTAATATGGCCCATTCCTACTCCCCATGCTTCTCTTGGTATTTTTACAAAATCACCACTACCCAAGTAATTTACGTTAGAAATAATACCGCCTGGCTTTACAGATTTTACAGCTTCAACAAAGGTATCTACATCTCCACCTGCAATGATGACTTTATCAACGCCTTTTCCTTTTGTTAATTCCATAACTTGCTTGTCAATAGAACCATTTTTGTAGCTTATAATATCAGTTGCACCATATTCCTTAGCAAGAGCAACACAATTAGGTCTAGTTCCAACAGCTAATATTCTACCAGCACCTCTCAGAGCAGCACCTTTTACTGACATAAGACCAACTGGCCCTATACCTATAACCAATACATCCTCTCCATAAGTTACTTCTGCAAGTTCTGCTCCATGAAATCCTGTAGGTACCATATCACTTAACATTGTTGCATCAGCTGGATCGAGACCTTCTGGTAATAATGCAAGATTTGCATCAGCTTCATTTACATGGAAAGCCTCAGCAAATACTCCATCTTTGAAGTTTGAAAACTTCCAGCCACCAAGACATCCGCCTGAATGCATGGAAAAACCACGTTGTGCCTCCAATGAACCCCAATCAGGTGTAATAGCAGGTACAAGTACCTTATCTCCTACTTTAAAGTCCTTTACCAGTTCTCCAACCTCTATAATTTCACCAACAGCTTCATGGCCAAGAATCATATCTGTACGTTCACCTACTGCACCTTCATATACAGTGTGAATGTCAGATGTACATGGAGCTAATGCTATTGGACGACAAATTGCATCAAGTGGCCCACATTTTGTTACTTCTTTTTCTACCCAACCGGTTTCACCGATTTTTTTCATTGCAAATCCTCTCATAAGACTCGCCTCCATTAACGTTGTTTAAATAAGTTTGTTATTTCTTTAACAATATATCAAATTACTTTTTATATGTCAATACAAATAACATTACTTTTTCGACTATAATACTGAAATTTCTACATAATTCGACCAATTATATTCTGATAAACACCTACTATCCTATAGGTAATAGGCTCGTAATAAATATTATTGACATAAAACGTAGGCATATGCGATTAGCTTATAAGTTGTATATTTTTCCATTAGAATTATCTATAAATTAAGTTCTATAACCATAACAGGTTCAACTGAATAAGCAATGATATAAACAGCATAATTACAACACTCCATATGGAGAAAAACATGCAGATAAAAATGTTCTGCTTTTTAAGCCATAGATATACTGAAGAACCAACTCCAAATAATCCTGAAACACTCAACAATATAGCACATGCCTGGATAAATGCTAATGTTTTTTCCAAATCTAAACTTACATTCGAACCAAAAACATCGGTAAGGTAATTATATTGTAAAATAATTTTAGTTACTATTGTCACAAAAAGCACAAATACAGCAACAGCAGGTATATTACCTAGTATTAGATGTTTACCCTTTTTGTTTTTTATACCAATAATGATTCTTATAATTGAAACTATAAAACCTAACAAACTTATTATTATAAATATCAATAATATGAATAACTGCCACGTTTCGCCTTCGTACCATGGTACACGTACATATGAGGTATAATACTGGCTTGGAGCATAAAATAAGTTATAACCTTTCTGTATAAATCTTATATACTCCTCTGGCTTTACCTGATATGCATCTTGGCCTACAGGTGTTAGTTTTTTCCCATTAACCTCAAAACCATCTTTAGGGTTTCCTGTAACATGCTTAAATAAACTTCCTAAAAAAAAGTAATTTAGAATTTTATCATTTCCTTCAAATGAGCTTCTGGCTGAAATATACCAGCCAGATATATCTCTTGTGTTCTCACCTATATAAGAGGGCAAATTTGTATCAGCTCCATAAAGCTTTACTGCTATATCATATGTATATTCTTCTAATGCAAAATCACTGGTTTGATTACATGATATGAATATTCCTAGCTCTTCTTCTGGATATATAGCTATAGTTGAATTGAAATTACCTAAGGTTCCATTATGTGTGTAGAAAATATGTCCGTTCATACTATGCCTTTGCCATGCATAACCAATACCCGGAAAATTATTATCCATAGAAAAATTTTTTTGGAACATTTCTTGTTTGCCTTTATTACTAAGTATACTCTCATTATTTTTATCAAGTAGATATTGCATATATTTTGCCATATCCTCTGCTGTTGAAGTTATTGAGCCTGCCGGATAATCGTTACTTTCCAAGTCTGTTTTTTCATCACCTGAGCTATAGGTTTTCGAAATAACCCCCTTGGCAGCCGGTTTAAAGGTTGTATTGTTCATTTTTAACGGTTCAAAGATATACTTTTCTGCATAATCATAGAAAGACATTCCCGAAACCTTCTCTATTACATATCCAGCAAGTGCAAAACCGTAATTGGAGTAGGCTGAAACCTCACCTGGCTTAAATACTTGTTTTGGCATATTTTCTTTAACATAATCTTTTAATGGTACAATTTCCTTTGTAGTTTTAACTGTACCGACCCTATCCTAAAAGTTGAATTATTAGGGTTTACATTGATGCCATTTTTCTTATCAGCATATCCATAGCCTTTAGATAAAACTCCTTCAGAATTCTTTACTATTGAAGCCGTAATACCTACTGTCAGCTTGTCTTCAATTAGTTTATTCAACTCGGTATCCACGTATTTGACAATATTGTCATTACCAGCATCGTTGCTATCTGCCTGTGCGAATGCAGTAATATTTAAGCTAGATATCACCATAATCAATACCAATAGTGATGCTGTTATTTTATTGAGCAGTGACTTATACTCTACTCACTCATATGCCTGCCTGTTGATTCTGATTGAAAAGGCAGATAAAGAAACAAAGTAAAACTCCCATTCTTGATATCAATTTCTAAGTGGCCATTATATCGATTGATAATTTCACGGATGCTTTTAAGACCGAGACCATGCTGTACAATATCTTTTTTACTGGTCAATGGTAATGGCCTCCATGGTAATGTTACGGTTATCCTCAGGCTGTTTGCGGCAGGCTTCGATGGCGTTATCTATACTATTGGCGAACAAGGCACACAGATCAACAAAACGTATATAAAGCTGCTCAGCATGCTTAAGATATCTTAATTTAGCAATAACTCCACCTGAGTCAATCTATAAAATAATTCAAAAAAACGGGCCGGAAAATGCACTTTCCCAGTCCGTTTCTTCTTGTTTTTTATTTTAAGACCACAGCACATAGTGGTACAACTGCCTCATTTCACCAGCCTGGTGAGGCCTTGGTGGGCGGTGAATTTAACAAGATGGATCGTCCTCACCCCTCTATGGTGTTTATAAAATCCCTCATATGTACTGATAAATCGCCATATACATAGTCATGTATATAGTGTGGGCAATCATATTCTATGTAACTTCCATGAGCGGCATCTTTTAAGTAATTTTTTTGGGCACTTCTCCATGTTTTTTCATCCCAGCCGGTTCCCATCCCATTAGATATGAGTAACAGCATAGGCAGCTGTGGTTTATTTCCTTCACCGACCTTTTTTGCATTATCCAATATGTACTGTACTTCATCAATCATTGTAACAGTCGCAGTTCTTGAATAAAAAACTGCTTTGTATATATTTTTTTCTTGGTCTGTTAACGTCCCATATTTAATAGCATCACTTTCAGATATACCGGGAATCCACCTGGTAATTCCACTATTTGCCGCCACCTGACCCAATCTTATGGAAAACATATTAATGTTATAATTCTCATATGCTTCCGGCACTGCCATATCAAGCCCAATAATTGCCTCAACCTCTTCAGGATATGTCTGGGCCCAATACAATGCTTCAATTCCGGACATTGAGTGAGGACATAATATAAAAGGCCCTTCGATATTGGCTGCCGCTAATGCTGCTCTCGTTTCACTTAAGATAATATCGATACTTCTTTCTTCGTATATAACATCACTGAATCCATATCCGAATTTTTCTACAACAACAATTCTATAATCCTCACTTAAGAGAGAATATAAGGATTTGAAATCCAGTATAGGTGAACAAGTACCACCCCCGGATAAAAAAACAAGGGTTTTTTTACCTTTACCTTCACTGTAAATGCTCATGTTATGACCGTTCACTTGAACTATCTCGCCCAAAGGCGTTAATAATGCCTTTTCTTTATTCATCTGAACCTTATGATTAATAAAGCTGATTAATAAAAAAACTGCAATTATGACTATGATGATAAGAATAGTATTCATAAATTTTTTAAGTAATCCCATTTTCTTCTCCTAATGGCGGCAAATTCTGTACCTTAAATATTTGAGAGTGGCAGTTCTCCAGCCAAACCTCTCTTAATCAATGCCATATCTGACTGGCATAGACCTATTTTCATCAAACTCTTTTTTTATATATTGTTTTGGAGTAATTCCCTTATATTTACGAAAGGTTTTTATAAAGTAACTAATGTCATTAAATCCACAATTAAAGGCTACTTCAATTATGGTACTTTTCGTTGCAGATAGTTGTTCACATGCACATTCAATCCTATAATAATTTAAGTACTCAATAGGAGTATGATAGGACATTTCACGAAAGAAACGGCAAAAATATTTCGAATTCATACCGGCAATTTTAGATAAATCTTCAAGGGCGATATGCTTTGAATAATTATTTTCAATATATCCTAATACCCTCTTAAAAACCTGCACATGCTGTTGAGAAATACGCGCTGAACTTACATTGACCTCATATAAATTCTCACCTAATATTAATCCTAGAAGCTGATAGAGATAACCTTGTGTTAGAAATTCATATCCCGTCTTTTTCTCAGCCATTACTAGAAATAAGTTGTCAATTGTATTTTTTATTCCTATCGATTCCTTTGGCAACTGCTGTGCGAATATTATTTCATGCCGAATAATTTGTTGAGTTAATTTTGCACAAATATTATTTTCTTTTAATAAGAGATTCATATTAAAAACAAGACATTCATAGATACAATTCTCTGGAATACCGCCATGTAAAGTTCCGTCTTGTAGAAAGAGAATATCGCCTTTATTAACAACAAAGGTCTTATCATCCAACGTCAAATGAAAAGTCCCCTCAAGGATACGGATAATTTCGTATTCCGGATGCCAGTGGTAAGGCATTTGATACCTGAGATGACTGGGTTCCACATGATAAAATTCTACAGGAAAGTCAAAGGTCCCTTGCTGCCTGTGTTCCCTATATTCGGAATACTTCATTTAATATCCTCCGAACACTTGAAGTGAATATTGTTATATTTTTAGTCTATTATAACACAAGATTTACAGTTATGACCAACTTATAATAAAAATAAAGCTTCAACTAATTTAGAGGGAGGATTTTAGAATGGCAAATAACAGATTAATTGGTGACTATCCGGTAATCGGTATCCGTCCGACGATTGATGGTAGAAGAGGATATTTAAATGTACGTGAATCCTTGGAAGAACAGACCATGAGCATGGCAAGGTCTGCAGCGAAACTGTTTGAAGAGAACTTAAAATATTCCAATGGTGAAGCAGTAAAAGTAGTTATTTCTGACACAACAATCGGACGTGTTGCGGAAGCAGCAGCATGTGCAAATAAATTTAAAAAAGCCGGAGTTGATATTACTCTGACCGTAACGCCTTGCTGGTGCTATGGTGCTGAAACAATGGATATGGATCCTATGACTATTAAAGGCGTATGGGGATTTAACGGAACAGAAAGACCAGGTGCAGTATATTTGGCTTCAGTATTGGCAACCCATGCACAAAAGGGACTCCCTGCTTTCGGTATCTATGGTCATGATGTGCAGGACGCACAGGATACATCAATTCCTGAAGATGTTAAGGATAAATTATTGCGCTTTGGGCGTGCTTCGATAGCAGCTGCAACTATGAGGGGAAAATCCTATCTTCAGATAGGTTCCATTTGCATGGGCATCGGCGGATCAATAATTGATCCTGCTTTTATAGAAGAGTATTTGGGAATGAGGGTCGAGTCAGTTGATGAAGTGGAAATCATCAGAAGAATGACAGAGGGCATCTATGATGAGGAAGAATTTAATAAAGCTCTTAAATGGACCAAGGAAAAATGCAAGGAAGGATTTGATAAGAATCCTGTTGAAGTCCAGAAAAGCCCGGAGGAAAAAGAAAAAGACTGGGAATTTGTTGTGAAAATGATGTGTATCATTAAGGATCTGATGAATGGAAATCACAATCTTCCAAAGGGATGTGAGGAAGAAGCGGTTGGACACAATGCAATTGCTGCGGGGTTCCAAGGACAGAGGCAATGGACTGACTTCTATCCCAACTGTGATTTCGCTGAAGCACTTTTGAATACCTCCTTCGACTGGAACGGTGCTAGAGAACCATATATTCTTGCCACAGAAAATGATGTTTTAAATGGCTTGGGAATGCTTTTTATGAAGCTGTTAACAAACCGTGCTCAGATTTTTGCCGACGTACGTACCTATTGGAGCCCAGAGGCTGTAAAGGAAGCAACCGGGTATGATTTGCAGGGGCTTGCAAAAGCTTCGGGTGGTTTTATTCATTTGATTAATTCCGGTGCTGCATGTCTGGATGCTAACGGAGAAGCAAAGGATGAAAATGGAAACGGTATAATTAAACCCTGGTATGATATTACAAATGATGATCAGGAAGCAATATTGAAAGCAACTACCTGGAATGCTGCTGATAATGGATACTTCAGAGGGGGCGGCTACTCGTCCAGATTTGTTACCAGAGTAGAAATGCCTGTAACAATGATTCGCTTAAATCTTGTGAAGGGACTCGGTCCCATGCTCCAGATTGCAGAGGGCTGGACAATTAATCTACCGGAAGAAGTTACAGATATTTTATGGAAGAGAACAGACTATACCTGGCCTTGTACCTGGTTTACACCCAGAACAACTGGAGAAGGAGTATTTAGGGATGCCTATACTGTAATGAATAACTGGGGAGCAAATCACGGTGCTATCTCCTACGGACATATCGGTGCAGACTTAATTACTCTATGCTCTATTCTTCGCATTCCCGTGAGTATGCATAACGTTCCTGAAGAGAAGGTATTCCGTCCTGCCGCATGGAATGCATTCGGTATGGATAAGGAAGGTCAGGACTACAGAGCATGTGCCGCCTATGGCCCACTTTATAAATAGAAATTAATATTAATGTGATCTTTTCAACTATTTGTGTACGCGCCATGGGCGTTGATGGGAGATATTATGAGTAGCAAGGAAATATTGAAAGTAAATCTTATAAAAGAACAGCTTTGCGATATTTGCCACAAGATGTGGCAGCTAGGCTGGGTTGCTGCAAATGACGGAAATATAACGGTTAAGTTGGAAGATGGCACTTATTTGGCAACTCCAACCGGTATTAGCAAAAGCTTTATTACACCTGACAAAATAGTGCATATTGATAATAGCGGCATGCTTTTGGAAAAGAGTGAATATAGGCCTTCTTCTGAAATCAAGATGCATCTGAGATGCTATAAAGAAAGAGATGATGTAGGAGCAGTACTTCATGCCCATCCCCCGGCTGCCACGGGGTACGCAGTAGCTAATATTGCATTGGATGAGTATTCTATGATTGAAACAGTTATTGCGTTAGGTTCTATTCCTGTTACCCCATATGGTACACCTTCTACCTATGAGGTGCCGGATGCCATAGCTCCTTACCTTGGAACACATGATGTAGTATTGCTTCAGAATCATGGTGCTCTTGCTGTTGGTGCAGATTTACTTACTGCATATTATCGCATGGAAACTTTGGAGTTATTCGCAAAAATAAGCTTAAATGCACATTTACTTGGAGGAGCAAAGGAAATATCAAGGGAGAATATTGACCGTTTAATCTCTATGCGCGAGGGCTATAAAGTAACAGGAAAACACCCGGGGTATAAGAAATATCCAAAGGGTAATGAATAACCATAGCAGGATTGCAGGAGGAGTAGCAATGAATACATATCATTTGGCAATTGACATTGGTGCCTCCAGCGGCAGGCACGTACTGGGCAGCCTGGTGGATGGCAAAATCTGTTTAGAGGAAGTATACCGGTTTGATAATGGTATGGAAAAAAAGGATGGACAACTATGCTGGAATACAGAAAATCTATTTAGGCATATTTTAGAGGGCATGAAAAAATGCAGTGAGCTTTGCATGCTTCCCAAAAGTGTGGGTATTGATACCTGGGGCGTTGATTTTGTGTTGCTGGATAAACGCGGCAGCATACTGGGTCAGGCGGTAGGATATAGAGATCATAGGACAGAGGCTATGGATGAAGTAGTAAACCAATACATATCAGCAGAGAAGCTATATTATAGAACAGGTATCCAAAAACAGATATATAATACTCTCTATCAGCTGATGGCAGTTATGCAAAAAAATCCCGAGCATTTGGAACAAGCAGATGCTATGTTGATGACCCCTGATTATTATAACTTTCTGCTTACCGGTGAAATTAAGCAGGAATATACTATAGCCACCACTACACAATTAGTAAATATACAAACTAAGGACTGGGACTTTGAACTGATTGATAAGCTTTCCCTTCCGCGTAAGATATTCAAAAACATACAAAAGCCCGGCACAATAGCTGGTAATCTCAGAACAGAGATAGCAGAATTTATAGGCTATGATTGTCAGGTGATTATGCCCTGTTCCCACGATACTGCATCAGCAGTTTTGGCTGTTCCCAATACTAGTGATGAAGCTCTGTACATTAGCTCCGGGACTTGGTCTCTGGTAGGAATAGAATTGAAAGAGCCAAACTGCTCCAGGGGTAGCATGGAAGCAAACTTTACAAACGAAGGTGGGTTTGACTACCGTTACAGATTTATAAAAAATATTATGGGTCTATGGATGATACAATCAGTAAAAAAAGAAATAGGCGGAGGATATTCCTATGCAGAAATCTGTGATATGGCCTCTCAAGAGGAGATAACCTCTATTGTGGATTGTAATGATAATTGCTTTTTATCCCCTCACAGTATGGTAGAAGCAATCAAAACCTATTGCAAAAGCTCAGGTCAGCAGATTCCGGAGACATTGGGTGAATTATCTTCAGTTATTTACAACAGTCTTGCCAAATGTTATGCAAGTACCATTACGCAGATTGAACAACTTACAGGAAAGTATTTCGATAACATACACATTATCGGTGGAGGCTCCAATGCGAATTACTTAAACAGGTTAACTTCAAAATATACCGGCCGCAAGGTACTGGCCGGTCCAACCGAAGCAACTGCTATTGGGAATATTCTGGCTCAAATGATGAACTACGGAGAACTATCTTCTTTGTCAGAAGCAAGGGAATGCGTGGCGGCTTCCTTTGATATTAAAAGCTTTCTTCACCAAGATGTATAGTGCCTGTTCCAAATACTCTGATCCGCAAGTTAACTTGTTTCGTCGAAGGGAGACTACCCCCCTTCGACGAAACACTACGTATTTCTACCAGTGGATTTTTGTTGCCTCGTCATTTGATACTTCATCTCTTTTACTTAACATCAGACATACTGCATCTAAT
>JAEYNI010000262.1 GCA_023412635.1 Bacillota bacterium | reverse complement strand
GCTTACAGCCTTTGCATCTTTCCTCATGAAATATTACTTTTGCCATTGTTAAACCTCACTTATATTATATTATCTGAGCCAATTACCACTGGATATAACGAAGAATCCAGACCTACAATAGTGTCGGCCAGTAGTTGAAAAATCCGGAAATTAAAATAATTGACTAATTGATTTTTTAGTAATTTAGCGAACTAAAACTATTGTTTATTATAAAACTCTTTGATGTTATTTGCAAGTCAATTACAAGCAGTTGAGTGGCAATTATTATATCAGTCAGAGTGTTATTAACCCTTGAGAAAACTCTGTTCATATCAATCCAGGTTATATCATCTATATAAAAACTTCACCATTTCCACTAACATTGTTATAGTAATTACTTATAGAACTATAATCGCTGGGGGTTTGCAGTGACACTCCGTTATCCCCTGTTCCAGGGCAGATGAATCTGTTTTTTTAGGGGCAGCAATTCTGAACCGCTCAATTGAGAGTTATCCAACAGACTGATGACAGACTCCATTCCAGCTGTTATTCCTATAGGGATTCCTAGCTTTTTAGAAACCTGTGATATTATTTCGTTACCCTCCAGTATTATTTCAGGAGTGGTTTCCTCCAGGAGATTGCTGTTATTAATGAGTTTTGTAACCTTTATCTTTGCACTGTCCTCTATTAAAGCTATCATTTCAAGAATTTTTTCAGGAGTATCGGTCATTCCTCTTCTTGTATTGATAACAAAAAACATTTCATAATCATCATTGAGTATTTCCTCTTTAAATCTGGCAACAGCCTTGGCTCCAAGGTCATCGCCTCCGACGTCCAGTACAGCCTTATATTCCTTTTTTTGAAAAAGTGAATAGATTTCAGGAGGAATTGCCGGGACATCCACATTTGTATTGGCATACATGGGCAGAATAGCCCATATATTATTCCTTTCAAGTTCTTCCTTTGCATCGGCTGTCCTGAAGTATGGATTCACTATATCAAAATCTACAATAGAGGTCTTATAATTTGACTCAGCAAGCCTTAATGCATAATTGACAGCAACTTCGGTTTTTCCACTGCCGAAGTGCCCTGTGAAAATATTAATTCGTTTTTCAAACATTACGTATCTCCATTTCTATTTCTAAGCTTTGGGACAAAAATAACTTGTTCCACCAAGAAAGCATCTGTTGGTTTAGCCCTTATTATTCCATCCGATAAGATCCTTAATAACTTCTCCCGCAATGATCAGACCCATTACTGAGGGTACAAAAGGAAGGCTTCCTGGAATCTGGTGTTTGACAGTACATTTCCTAGTTGAGCCTTTAGGGCAGATACATCCTGCACTGCAGCTGGAACTCTCAGTCTCAACAGGTTTTCGCGGCTCTTCCTTTGAATAGACCACCTTAAGTTTTTTTATTCCTCTGAGCCTTAGCTCTTTTCTGACCACCTTTGCAAGAGGGTCAACAGAAGTTTTATATATATCAGATACCTCAAACCTCGTGGGATCAAGCTTGTTTCCGGCACCCATGGCGCTGATAATCGGAATTCCCATCTCATTTGCTCTTACAACCAGGTCAATCTTTGCTGTAACGGTATCTATTGCATCAACAATATAATCGCAGGTTCTGTCCAGTATTTCTTCAGCTACCTCTGGCATGTAAAACTTCTGTATTATGGTAACCTCACACTTTGGATTTATTTCAAGAACCCTGTCCCTCATTGCTTCAACCTTTGGCTTACCTACAGTCTTACGTGTGGCATGCAACTGTCTGTTCAGGTTTGTAAGACACACACAGTCATCGTCAATAAGCACAATTTTACCAAGACCGCATCTCACCAAAGCTTCAACTGTATAAGAACCTACTCCGCCCACTCCGAATACAGCAACCTTACTGTTCTGAAGTTTTTCTAAACCTTCTTTTCCTATAATTAATTCATTTCGTGAAAATTCATTAAGCATATGTCTACTCCGTTATTTATATTGTTAGGATAAAGTTATTCTTAGGATAAAGTGTATATTTATCATGTGAATAAATCAGTAATCATTAAATTTATATTTATTTTTACAATTTTTTATGTAATTATCTGATGCTCTGGGTTGCTCTACAAACTTCAACCAGCCTTTTGGCTGATATGACGGCCCTCTTTAATGCATTTTCATCTTCCTTTGCAGGCCTCACGGCACATACACCATGGTGTCCGCAGTCATCATCAATAAAACCGTCTCCGACTATAAGCATTCCGTTAACCAACATCATATCGTGCATTGCCTTCAGTGTCGTTTCCTGTCCACCAAACCTTGAGGCACCCACACTGACGCCAAGACCTACCTTATTATATAACCACCTATTTGCTCTTACCCGTCTTGTTTTATCAAACATAGCCTTAAGTTGTGCAGACACACTTCCAAAGTATACCGGACTTCCGATTACCATTCCATCAGCCTTTTTCATGATTTCAAAGGCTTCTTCAAGATTTGTCCCTTTATAACAGCCGCCAGTACATGGATTTGAACATACAGTACAGTAGCCGTTTTTTTGTTCATTCATTATCACTCCTATATCAAGCAGAGTGGTTTGGGCTCCAAGTTTAGAACATTCCTCAAGTACCTTTTCAACCAGAAAGCTTGTACTTCCCTGTTTGTTAGGGCTTCCATTAAGACCGACAATATACATGACTATCAACTCCATTATTAAAAATATGCGTACCCTTAAAAGAATACACTAATTAAAAAATTAAAACAAGGGACTGGTAATTCAGTCCCTTTACTCTTTAACCGTCTTTGTCTCCAAGTCATATGAAAATATATTTTCTTTTACCCTTTCCCGCCCATCCTTGGCCTTAATTTTCTGTCTGAGTCCAAAAGTGTCATTATCCTTCCATTTTAAAAATTCATAACTATAAATATACATCTCATTTGTCAGACAGGTTCTCTCTTGTATATTATCCTTACTGCTGTTAAAGACTTGAAAATTATCTTTACATCTGAATACAATTACTGTTCTTCTTTCTTTATTGGTAATATCTTGAGGATTGGATGAATAAGAGCAGGCATTGTATTTGCCATCCGATGTAAAAATAAAATTATCGAAGCTTCCCTCAACATAGTAAAGTTTCTCCAACCGGGAACTCTTAAGATCATATGAAAACATTGATGTGCGAGGGTACTTGCGGTCTGCTTTCCCTTCAAACAAAAAATATAATTTCTTGAGTTTCTCATTTAGGACCATATTCTTTATTTTATAGCTATTCGGATTTTTTTCTCTTAGTCCGAATATATTTCTTATTTCTTTGAACTTTGTGGAATCAACCCATTGTGCTACATTCTTGCCATTAACCCTATAGGTCAGCTTAAGAGCTACCAACCCATACTCATCTTCAACCAGATTAGCTCGGATATTCATTTCAGGATTATTGTTAAATATATTTACTTCTTCATTCTTTCTATCAAAGGTATTATCTTGAACCCTAACAGAATTAAGTCCATTATCTGGTATGTTGTATGAGTTAGATTTACCAACCTCAATTCCTGGCGGATAAGTTGCTTTGGTATGTTTGGCTTGAGGCTTGCTGAGTAAAATGGCCCCGCTGATGAGGACCGATAGCATAAAGACATATATAATAGATAAATAAAGTTTTTTCATAAATGCCTCCATCCAAAAATAATATCTACATTGTATTTTATACAAATTTGTTAAATGTATTTACAATAAAATATTATTTTGTTAAACTCGGGCATTTTAGAGAAAAGTCTTCTTGAAATATAGTCGATCTTCAGCTAAAGCTGCTATACTGTCCCCATTAAAGACCAAACAATCTTTTTGCATTACCACTGAAAATCAATTCTTTCTGGCTGTTATCGAGGTTAAAATTCATTATTCTTACCAAATCATGTATCGGACTTCCCCATGGGAAGTCTGAGCCGAATACAACTTTTTCGGCACCAATCTCATTTATTATAGAAATAACTTCCTTATCATCAGGCCAGCTTGGTTCGTTAACATCCATGATTTCCGGATAACCCGTTATAACTATCGAAGTATCAAAGTAAACATTATTGTACTTCTTGGATACCTCCAAACAACGCTCTACATTACCATCTGCCATGTGTGCCAGAATAATGGGCAGTTCAGGGTATTTCTGAATAACCGGAAGTATACATTCAAAATCGGAGAATTCATTTAATCTGGCGTTTGATACTCGTCCACAATGTATTAATATTGTAAAATGCTTCTCATTGCAGGTTTTAAGCAAGCTATCGAGTCTTTCATCCCTTACATCAAACCCCTGAGCCATTGGATGCAATTTGATTCCCTTGGCTCCAAGTTTTATATAGTTTTCAAGATGCTCAGTCAAGGTTCCCGCCATTTCAGGATGAAAGCTAACTAGAGGTATTAGTTTACCTTCAGAATTTTTTGCTGTTTCCAGTGTCCATATATTGTTTTGATGAATTATTTTGGGAGGAGCAAAGTTAACCATGACAGTCCGGTCTATTCCACCAGCCTCCATATTTTTTAAAACGTTTTCAATAGTGCCATTACCAGGATTCCTAAACTCTATATCGTATATCTTGTTGAAGGAGGATATTATTTTACCTGCAACATCATCATCGGCAAAAGTATGAACATGACTGTCAATTATTTCTATATTATTTACCATATTATCTCCCTAAGCCGCGATAGCGGCTTTGACACTGTAAGTGGCTTTGATACGCTCATGGCGCGTACACAAATAGTAATGAAAAGACATGTACTGGCTTTTCGCTGCGTGAAAGTCACGATGACTTTCCACATGTATTTTCACTCTATCCTCTAGAGCAGCCGTAACAATAGCTGCATATATTTTTATTCTGTTCTTTAGTTTAATTTTAATATAACGCAAGTTAAGTATAAAATCAATGAAAAGTACATTGTATACACAATCAAACAATTTTTATTGGATAATATTAAGATGGCTGTATAAGCTGCGAATAGTGTCTGAACTACACTTTTGAAAGCTTTCGCTTCTGGTATAACAATAGACCCAAGACAAAATATATTACTGAAAGTATTACAATCATAATCATTTCAAAACCCACATCAGTAAGGCCGCTTCCAAAGTTTAAAATCTTATTGAAAGCGTTTGCCGTATGAGTTAGCGGCAATATGTCGGTTACTCCAAAAGGCTTGCCGAATATTGTCAAAATATTCATTTTAGGCAATGGAAACATGCTCCCCGAAAAGAACATCAATATAAAAAACGGGAAACAACCGATTGTCAGTACATCAAAAACCGAGTTTAGAAAGCTGGCCACCAAGAGGCTTACTGAAACCATCGAAAAGCTGGAAATTATGCCCACTACCAAAACCGGCCCAAATTCTCCTACCGGTTTGTATCCGAGACCTAAAGCTGTCCAGTAGGATAAAACTACTGCTATAACAGCAATCACTGACTGAACTATGCATATTCCCGAAAGAAAGTTAAACGCACCCAGGCGGCTAAGTTTCAGTCTGATTATGGTTCTTTTATCGTTTTCCTTGACTATGGAAGCACAGGCAGTAAAAAGAATCATTAATACTGCAAGAGAAATCATTCCGGGAACATAGCTTTCGAACTCATTTATAGGCTGCTTTTTTTCAAGAAAGGTTTCTTTTATTGTTGAGGGCAATGTTATTTCAGCAATATCTATTCCCTGATTGTAAATTATGTCTGAAACCAGGATTGCGGCTATAGTGTATTTTACATTGCCCGTACTTCCAAGAATTTCAACGGCCACTGTTGAATTTTTATCATTTTTAGCCATAATAAGGGACTTTGAATAATTTTCAGGAATAATCATACCCAAATCCACTGACCTATCCTTTACTTTTGTTTCGAGCTCACTTTTATTAGTATGCTCAAACAATATAAACTGCTTTGTATCCTTCTCGCCCAGCGAACTCTCCAATAATTTGGTAAGTTCTGTGGATTTGTTACCACGGTCATAATTAATTATTCCGATATTATAAGTTGTAGGCTCAGTTCCATAATACAAATTCATTAATAATACAAAAAAAGGTGAAAACACAAGGACCAATATAATGACCTTCCAGTCTCTAATGTTTTCTTTCAACGTTTTAACAATAGACGCTATCAGCTTCATTCTCTCAGTCCCCTTCCCGTCATGGAAATAAACGCATCCTCCAGAGTTCTTTTTCTGATTGTCATATCTTCAATACTAATTTCGTATTTCTTCATAATTTCATTTACTGCCGGAATCAGTTCCAGTACTTCATTCGCTCCAAGCAGGAAAAACCCGTCAGCAAATTTACTTTGCTTAAATTCCTTTGGAAGTTCCATAAGTACTCTTTCACCCAGTTCCTTTGGCACCTTGCTGACACGTATTTGCAGTATGTCACCGACACCTGACTGCTGCTTTATTTTATTAGGCGTATCTATTAACAGTATCTTTCCATGATCTACGATTGCAACCCTATCGGATAATCTGTCAGCTTCATCCATATCATGGGTGGTGAGTATTACAGTCCGATCTTTTGCCAGCTGTCTTACAAAATCCCTTACAAGGATTCGGCTCTGAGGATCAAGTCCAGCCTGAGGTTCATCCAATATAATTAATTCGGGATCATGTGCAATAGCTAAAGCAATATTTAGCCTTCTTTGCATCCCCCCCGACAAAGTCTTTGCCAGCTTGTTTCTTTTTTCCCATAGCCCCAGTGCTTCGAGAAGGCTCTCTGCCCTATTTCCAGCAGATCTCAGTGATTTGCCATATGCCATAATAATAAATTTCAATTGTTCGATACAGGTAAGATGCTCCCAAATTACTATTTCTTGTGGGCATAGGCCAATCATTGATTTTATACTGTTATAGTCTGCTGTTAAAGAATTACCATCAATCTTAATCTCACCCGAATCAGCCTTTATCAAGCCGCACAGAATTTTAATCGTTGTGGTTTTACCAGCACCGTTTGGACCTAGTAGTCCAAATACCTCTCCTCTTTCCACTGAAAAGCTGATATTGTCAACTGCAGTAAATTCATTAAATCTCTTAGTCAGTCCAATAACCGAAAGTAAAGTACAATTATCCAATACAATCCCCCCCGATCCATACCTTTTCTATTCTGGAACAAAGAGTAGCAATATCCTCCTTTGGGTGAACAACGGCATAAGTCAGTACACCGTCCAAAGCTCCCATTAAAGAAATACCATATGCTTCCGGATCGGATATGTTTATCTCGCCTGAATTTTTAGCCTTCCTGAACATTTCAACAAAAAAGGCTGAACTCTGAGTCACATATTCCTCGAAATAATCCATAAGTATATCTGATTCAAGAGCCTTTGACATGGACAAAAACGTGAAGCTTAATTCCTTCGTCCTTGGTATCCAATAGTTTATGTACTGCCTTATATAGTATCTAATCCCCTCAATGGCGCTTTTACTTGCTAAAGCCTTTAAAGCCATCTCGCTAATCGGTTCAGAAATTTTATTGTTTGCTTCCATTAATAAGACTTCTTTAGTGGGAAAGTAGTGATATAAACCGCCCTTACTGACTCCTGCCCTTTTTGCTATTGAGTCCATAGAGGCTCCGTTATAGCCTTTTTCAACAAATTCTTCAATAGCAGCGGTCAACAGTGACTCCATACGGCTTTCTCTGGATTGTTTCTTAGTCATTAATACTCAGCTCCTATATATAAAACATACCGACTGACGGTATGTTTTATATTACCATATATTTCTATTCCAGGCAATAAAAAAAAGACCTACTTAAAAGTTCCTCATTAGTTATTCTTTATATACAGTCTCAGAAAAAATAAAATCCCGAATTGAAATTGCTATTTCGGGATTTTGCTTTTTCTTCATAATTATAAATTAGTCAGGCCTTACACCATTATTCAACCAGTCAACAAATTGATTTTCAGTAATTATACTGATCCCCAGTTCCTTGGCCTTCTTATTTTTTGAAGAACCGGACAAATTATCGTTATTAATCAGGTAATTCGTTTTTGAGGTTACAGAACCTGTCACTTTTCCGCCCTTTGCTTCAATTACTTCTTTCAATTCGTCCCGGTTTTTAAATTGCTCAACGGAACCTGTTATAACAAACACAAGGTTTTCAAATATCTGTTCGGTTTCTGCGGTTTTTATTTCTTCAAATTCGAGCTCCTTCAGTAAATCCTCAACTATAAGCTGCTTTTTCCTGTCAGCAAAAAATCTGACATAAGCCTCCGCCATAACCTCGCCGATGCCTCCGATTTCAATCAAGTCAGAGAATTCTGCATTCTGAATGGCATTCCAATCAAACTTAAAATATCTGCATATAAGTTTTGCATTTGACAAGCCTACGTTAGGTATACCAAGACTGTAAAGAAGTCTTACAACACTTGTATTTCTAGCTTTATTCACAGAAGCTACAAGTTTGTTGAAGGATTTCTCACCAAAGCCCTCCATCTCTATTATTTCCTGTTTAAACTGATCAATATGGAAAATATCGGCTAGTTCCTTAATAAGTCCTTTTGCAATAAGCTTCTCAATTGTTGCTTCGGAAAGTCCCTCGATATTCATGGCGTCTCTGCTTACAAAATGAGTAAAGGATTTGATTTGTTTTGCCAAACAATCATCGTTTAAGCAATAGAGAAACTTAACGCCGTTCTCCTGCCGTAATTCGGTTTCGCCGTGACAGACCGGACAGTGCTCTGGAATCTCAGCCATACCGCTTCTGGTTAAGTTTTCGGATATCTGAGGTATTATCATATTAGCCTTATAAACTCCTATAGTATCGCCTATACCAAGTTGAAGACCTTCCATAATGCTTATATTATGGATACTGGCTCTGCCTACTGTAGTGCCTTCAAGTTCTACCGGCTCAAATATTGCTATTGGGTTTATCAGACCTGTTCTAGATGCACTCCATTCAATTTCAACAAGTTTGGTTTCCTTAATCTCATCTCGCCATTTGAAGGCGATTGAATCACGTGGGAATTTTGAGGTAGAACCGAGGGATTCCCCATAAGCAATGTTATCAAAAGTCAGTACAAGTCCATCCGACGGAAAATCATTATCCTCAACACGGTCCGAAAACCACTTTACTGTTTCTTCTATACTTTCTGATTTTACTTCTTTAAATTCTACAGTATCAAACCCCTGATCCCTTAACCATTTCATCTGAGCAATTCTGGAATTGTTGTAATCAGCGTAATCGGCTTTTACCAGGGAAAACGCGAAGAATTGTACATTCCTATCAGCCGTTATCCTGTTGTTCAGCTGCCGGACAGAACCACTGCACAGGTTACGGGGGTTTTTATATTTTGCATCCACATCTTCGATTTCATTATTGATTTTTATGAAATCAGAATAGCGAATAATAGCCTCTCCTCTTAATACAAGTGTATCCTTGTAGGCAATATTCATTGGAAGGTTTTTAAACACCTTGGCATTATTGGTAATAACTTCCCCAATCTCCCCACTCCCTCTGGTTACAGCTTTTACAAGATTCCCGCCCTCATAGGTCAAAACTATGGTCAATCCATCCAGCTTCCAGGACAGGACACCCGTCTGACTGCCAAGCCAGTCTTTCAGTGCTGATATGTCCTTGGTTTTATCCAGTGAAAGCATGGGTTTTTCATGACGTTCCTTCGGAAGGTTTGACAGAACTTCGTATCCCACATTAATGGTCGGACTGTTTGACAAAACGATACCTGTTTCCTTTTCCAATTCCACAAGTTCATCATACAGCCTGTCGTATTCAATATTTGGCATAAGCTCCCGGTCTTCCTGATAATATGCCTTGGCAGCCTGATTTAATATTTCAATTTTATCCTTCATAATCTGAAGTCTATTATTCATTTCAGTTCTCCTTTAAGTCTTTAATTTACATTTAAACTTTTATATATCAAACAGGTAAAATAAACACTAATACTTTTTTACTGACCGGCCTGTTCTCCTATTGCTCTTTAACAAAACCCGGTAAACAGCAAACAGTGAAGCTGCCAACCATAATATGCCCCAAACTACAGCCGGTATATGTGTTAGCCGAGATAACAGCACGGCATCGGTAACTGGCATTTCACCCATACTGAAAAATCCGAACAGGTTATTGACTTGCAATAAAACAGTATCAACAAAGGTATCATAAATTGCATATGTAACACTTCCGATACCAATTATTTCAATCACCCAGTCATGTAATTTTTCATTCTGAACCATGTATATAATAATTGCAAAGGCTGCAAATATTACTGAATACAGCATTGTAAACGATATTATTCCGGAGTATTTAAAGGTTACCCCAAGAAATATTATCGCTATTAATCCGATTATGTATTTCTTAAATCTGGTGTTTTTCAAAAGTAATATACCAATTGCAAACAGAACACTTCCAAGATATCCCCCATTTGCAATAAGGAAGGCCGACAGCCAGTCCTTCGGCAACGAAGTAACATGACCACTTTCATTGAAATATATACTTAACCCCGTTATACTGCTTCCTGTAACTGCGGCCATAAAAGCATGCCCAAGCTCATGTAAAAATACGGTAAACAGCTTTATGGGTTTGATGATGATAGTATTCCATAAGCCTAAAAGAACTACAAGTATAATAAGTACTCTCCAGGTCTGTTTCATGCTGACTCTCCATTCAGTTAATATCTGCTATAAATTATACCTTGCAAAGTACTAAAAGGAAAGATGTTCTTTTTGTTTACAATAAGCAAAAAGGCTTGCAGAGCAAGCCTTTTGAACTATCATCATTCATTCTCTTATTAATCTGAATTAATCTCTTTAATTTATTTACTCATAAAATTATTCACTTTTATTATCTACACGAATTTATTTATTATTTATGCAATTTACTACATCAGATATTTCCCCATATCTTCAATACCAATGCCTTCATGTAAAGCCATATTCAATCCATTTGCAACAACCTTGGAAACCCTGCTTATAATATCATCTA
>JAEYNI010000249.1 GCA_023412635.1 Bacillota bacterium | reverse complement strand
CATAACCCATTTCATCGATTTGCTCTTGAATACTATCAACATCATCAATATCTTCAACCTTTACCATAAGTCTCTCGTAACCCTTGGTTTCAGAATTGGAGGAAGAGACTGAATAATAGGAATCCTGCTGGCCTTTTATTTGCTTACTTGTGTCTTTCATAAGCTTTTGAAGATATTTTATATCCATAAATATTGAATAATCATTATTGTCATTACCATTAGTCTGGACTAATAAGCCGGTTGCCTTCAGTTTATATAGTATTGAAGGTTTTTTTGAAGTTTCGTCACCGCCCAATCCTTGCTGCCGTCTTTCACCATAACCCATATCAAAAGTTAACTGCAGCTTCTCGGACAGGACTTTAACGGGAGTTGTTTGTGGTGAATACATAAGTTTTGGATTATAAAAATTCATAGGAATACTTCCACCAACTACTATGGAATCTATATCCCCTTCCTTTAAAAAGGTACCTTCTGCAATTTTATAATCAAAGTTAGCCATTTGATTTGAGTCAATTCCAATGATAGAGCAAAAGGTTATCTTTTTACCTGCTATGAGCTTTCCATATGTCTCCAGAATGGGTGTAACACCAGCGACCCCTTTCAGAGCCTTAATTTTAGCTATGGCCGTATCGTCCAGAATGATTTCCTTCTGTGAGAACGACTCGCCCCTGCCCTCAGCGAAGTTTCTGTATTTTGTAACATTTATAATATTTATACTTCCCATTTGCTTTATTTGCTGGTCATAGCTTTCATTCATGCCCAGGCCCAGCGAAACCATGACAACTATGGCTGCCGTACCTATAACAACACCAAGCACCGTCAGTATGGTTCGGGTTTTTCTGCGGAACAGGTTTTTTAAACCCATGATCATAATATCAAATTTCCTCATCGAACATTATTTCCTTTCTTGCCTTAATTCTTTTTCGAATAACAAGAACAATAATAACAATAAGGGCTAAACCCACAACTCCACCTGCGATATATGCCCAGAGCGGAATTTTCTTTTCTGAAGGATCGACTGGAGGCTGTCCGTCCATGCCGGGTTCAGGAGGCATGGGCATCTCAGTTACATTTGCTGATATTTCTTTTCTTACTTCGTAAGCTTTTCCAGCCGCATCCTCATATGTAAACAGAACACTTCCGGATATGGTTCCGGGGGCATCGGGAATTATTGTTCCATCAAAAGAATCAGTTTTACCCGGTTCAAAGTTGCCCACAAAATAACTTGAACCCTCAACCTTGAAATTTCCTTCAAGCTTTATCATCAGATTGTACAGTGTGGACTTACCCATGTTGTAGAAACTAACGTTTACAGGTATAGGGTTACCAACAAAGGCTTCGGTTGGAATGTTCAATTCACCAATTGTCAGTCTTTGAGTTTGCTGTAGAGGTATCCCTATAGTATCCTTATTTGTATATGAAGTACCTTTATCATCTTCATATTCATAATTGATACTGAGCATATACTGCTTGGCTGCAGCATCAGGTTTTGATGACAGGACAATTTTTTTATGTACTCTTGACTTTGGAGAAATATTGTCAATATAGAATGAATTAGAATCAACGGTTGTGAAGGTTCCGTCATCAGAAGCTATAGAAACCTTGACATTTTGAATTTTTGCCGATTTGCTTGTATTCAGTATTGACAGGCCAAGCGTAAAATCCTGACCTGCATTTATGGTTTTTGGTTCTATACTGTATTTATCAATTATTAATCTTGGCACTGTCTTTCCGGATTTGTTTTCCACGTATAAACCCACATACTGCGATACTGTCTGTTTGGTAGTCGTACCCGAAGCAGCAATATCATATTCTATATTTATTGCAACCGGGTAATTTTTTGTGACTGCATCATCTGAAATGAACAGCTGAAATTGGAGATTTTTGGGGTCGTCCTTTTTCAGTGTGGGAATTATTATTGTGTTTTGGGTTCTCGGTATTATCTCTTTGTCGGCAGTAACAGTGACTTTGATATTCTTTGCATCTTCAGTTCCTGTATTTACTACGTCAAAAGCTATCAGAGCGTTACTTCCGGGGAAGAGAGTATTATCGGGTGAAACTATATTTTTTAGTTCTACTATTGATTGTGAATCTGAACCCTGAACAGCGACAAAGAATTCCAATTCCTCCGAACGGACTGTACCAGATGCATCGGCATATTCAACTTTGATTTTTAAGTTATTTGCACCTGCTTCGATTTTTTTTGAAGCGGATAAATTATATGTAAAGGTTGAGGTATCATGTCCGTATATGTTTGATCTGTTTATTTTGTTGGTAGCACCAATACTGCTGAACCCGTCATTTTTTAAGCCTAATAGTGTAACTGATACATTTTTTGCAGTTAAGGTTCCTTCATTTTCAAGAGTAATATCCAGCTGAAAGTCTTCACCGGGACGGACCGGAGAAGGATTTGAAACTACGGATTTTAGTATTAATTTCGGAAGGGCATTGCCTTCTTCCGTTTTTATATACCCGGTTTCAGTATTACTGAAATAATCATTATATGTATTATAGTACTGAATATTGAATTTAATAGGGTATGTTTTAGTTGCGGCACCCGGGTTGATTCTAAATTTGAAGGTTACATCTCTAGTCTCATTTGGCGAAATTGAGTCAATGGTTTGCGACAGGTTCATTGTTTCAATCACAACGGGTATCGAGTCATCAAGAACTGGAGATATGACTACATTTTTAGCAGCATACTTACCGGCATTTTTTACAGGCAGAGTATAGGTCAATTCAGAACCTGCTTGTCCTAAGGGGATTGCAGCGTTACCGGCAATGACTAATCTGGGTGCTTTTTTACTGGTATCACCTGAAGTTGAGCTTGTTGAATCCACAACGGCTTCGGATATATTGATGAAATCAGTCTCAACAAGATCCTTTTCGCTTCCTCTATCATAGTTAATGGTTACATCCAGCCTTTTGGAACCTCCATTGTATACAAAGGTAGTTTTTGGAGATGTATTAGATGTCATCTTAATTTCTGTATCACCACTCTTAAGAGTAAATGAAGAGCCATCAATAACAACTGATTTTATTTTAATGCCTGTGACACCGTCAGCGGCAGTAAATGTTAGAACCATATCAAAGGAATCTCCTTCAGTTATAGGAACTTCCTTCGTACCGTTATTTGGATATCTAATTATATTATAATTGTTCAAATATACATCTTTTGCGGCCTTCACCGGTGTAATATTAAGTAAAAGTTCTGATAATATAATTAATAACATTAATACTAAACAAAGATATTTTTTTGTTGCTCTCATGAGTATTTCCTCCTGGCTACACTTGGTGTTAATAATGAAATTTTATTTATTCTTCTATTTGAACCATAGAAGGGGTTTGGGTTTCAATTTTTTCTATATTACCGTCAAGAATATGTATTATTCTATCAGCGTACTTGGCAATATTGACATCATGGGTAACGATAATTAAAGTCTGATTGCTTTTTCTGGCAATTCCTGTAATAAGATTCATAACCTCGCTTGTGGTTTTGGAATCAAGATTTCCTGTTGGTTCATCAGCAAAAACTATTTCGGGATTACCGATAAAGGCTCTTGCAATTCCTACTCTTTGCTGCTGACCTCCGCTCATCTGGGAAGGTTTTCTGTTGCCATGAGTTTTCAATCCGACAGAATTCAGCATCTGCTTTGCTTTCTTATCTCTTATCCAACGGGGTACCCCCTTAAAAGCCAGAGGTAAACCGACATTTTCCAAAGCAGTAAGATTTGGCAGCAGATTATAAGACTGAAAAACGAAGCCTATATATTTTTGACGGAACAGGACAAGCCTTTTTTCATCTAATTTTTCAATATGTACGTTCTTAATTATAATCTCTCCCTTGGTGGGTTTTTCAAGACCGGCCAAAAGATTCAGCAGTGTGGATTTTCCCGAACCAGATGTGCCAAGAAGACAGCAAATTTCTCCCTTACCTATGGAGAGATCAATATTCTCCAGAGCTGTGACCTTTTCATTGCCAACTCTATAAATTTTACGGATTCCTTTAACCTGAATTATATTGTCCAATAACTAATTTCCTCCTTCGCTCATATTTCCTAACTATATTTCGACGTACTGATTTGATAAATGTTCCATTTTTTTTGAAAATATTTCTACATATGTTGTTTAAAAATGGCGAAAATTGGATGACTATTTGATAAATTTACTATATAATATAAATAATAGTAATACAAGTAATGCAGGCTGTATACTATGACCTTTTCTAAACTATTTCATAAGGCGGGCGAATTACTACAATGGAGAAGATATATGCAAGGGTTGATGAAAATATTATAGGCTGCTACCTTGGAGAAGATGTTTATTCCGTTGGAGGAAACATGATTGTTCCTTTAAATACAATTATAACGGAGCACATTTTACAAAAACTTCTCGACTTCAGAATAGACAAGGTTTTTATTTATAATTCAAACCCCGTTCACGGCGATGATTACTTGTCTGACAAAAATCTAAATGAAGATCAGAAGAAGTACATAGAAGATGTCAATACTGCGAAGAAAATACTTCAGGATCTGGCTTCGGGAAAAGAACTGGATCTTGGTATGGCCGAGAATATTTCAGAACATATATACAGCAAAATTAATGATTGCGGTTCCATTATGGATTGTGTCAATTCAGTCAGAATAGCTGATGCATATACATATTCACATCTGATCAATGTATCGGTATACTCCATGCTGCTGGGAAAATGGCTTGGCTTTAGCAAGAAACAGCTAAAGGAAGTTGTAATGGCAGGGCTTCTTCACGATGTGGGTAAGGCTCATATTCCGGAGGAAATTCTAAATAAAAGAGGCCCTCTGACAGAGCAGGAATACGAGATTATGAAAAGGCATACGGTTTATGGCTATGAAATAGTAAAAAAATGTAAAGATATAAGTATGGATGTTAAGCGGGCCGTAATAATGCACCATGAGAAGGAAGACGGTACAGGTTATCCTTTTGGTATCAAGGGCAGTCAGAAAAATCTTTATTCCAAGATAATAACAGTTTCAGATATCTTTGATGCTATAACCTCTGAAAGGGTATACAGAGGTAGGCAAACTCCTTTTACAGCTTTTAAGGAACTTGAAAGCGTGGGTTTTGACACTGTGGATCCAAAGATAATGATGGTCATGTTCACAAATATGCCCAGTTATTATGTTGGCTCCAAGGTGAAATTAGAAAATGGGGAGATCGGGGAAGTGGTATATGTTCCGAACCAGTGTGCCTATGCCCCGGTTGTTAGAGTAAATGATAACTTTGTGGACTTTTTAGTGGAAAAAAATGAGCTGATAAAAGAGTTTTTATAGGAGTATTTCAATAAAAGTATTAACCGCTTTTGAAAGCATTACATTTTTCATAGTAACAATTCCAACTTCTCTTTGAGGCAAATTTTCCTTTGTTTCCACCTGAAACAGCCGTCCGCATTTTATATGCTCAATAGCACTGTTTTTTAAAACATAGGCAACACCAGTCCCGATTAATGCAAACTCAACGAGGAGGTCTAGGCTTTCAAGCTCTATTTCAGGAGTGCAGGCAAGCCCTTGTTCTGCAAAAAAGGTGTCAATGGCTTTACGGGTTGAACTATCTGAGGGAAGCATAACAAGAGGATTATTGTTCAATTCTTTAAGGGGCACTTTTCTATTCTTAAGCTCCGAGTATTTTTCTGATGCAACAAAAATATCCTCGACCTTGATGAAGGGAACTACCGAATACACTTGTACATTTACAGGGAGTGTTGAAATAACCATATCTACAAGACCGTTTTTTAATACGTCCAACAGTTGCGGAGTGGTACGGTTGATTACCTTTATAGCTATTTGAGGATATAGCTGACCAAATTTTTTAATATACGGCATTACAAAGTACTTGCATATGGAATCGCTTACTCCTATTCGTATTTCACCTGACTTAAGCCCTTCAAGCTCCTGGAGTTTTGACTCCCCGGTTTTTAAAAAATTAAATGCCTGTGACACATAACTGAACAGCATTTCTCCCTCTGAGGTCAGCTGTATTGATCTAGCCTTTCTAAAAAACAGAGTTACGCCCAGTTGTGTCTCCAGCTGTTTAATGGACTGGCTCACTGCGGATTGTGATATAAACAGCTTTTTAGCTGCAACAGAGAAGCTTCTATTCTCGGAACAATAATAAAAAATCTTATATAATTCAAAATTTATATCCATTAGCCCTCCTAATACATACTATTAATAATATTAATTTTACTAATATATTTTATCATATTATAATTAACATATCAGCTTGTTTTTATTGAACTATGTATATTAATTTTAGATATTATTTTATTTGAGATTTCGGGATTTTTTTAATTTGAATGTAGAAAATCTGGATATATAAGTCAACTAATATTTGCTCAGCATGCCAATGCATGCGGATAGGAGAAAACATGAGAAGCATGGTAAAAAGACTGTTTGTTGAAAAAAAGAAACCTTATGATGTGGAAGCGCAGGGGCTTTTGTCCGACTTAACCGAAACACTGGGCATCAAAGCCCTGGAATCGGTAAAGATTATAAACCGCTATGATATTGAAGGAATCAGTGATGAGGAATATCAAATGGCGCGAAACACTATCTTCTCAGAACCACCGGTTGATTTTGCTTATGATGAAGAATACTCGATTCCTGCTGGCTGTAAGGCATTTGCAGTGGAATATCTGCCTGGCCAGTACGATCAGAGAGCCGACTCGGCTGCCCAATGTATTCAATTGCTAACACAAGGTGAAAGACCTGAAATAAAGGCTGCCAGAGTTATTGTACTAGGAGGAGCCATTACACTACAGGATATTGAGGTTATTAAAAAGTACTATATAAATCCTGTTGAAAGTCAGGAAGCAAAAATGGAGAAGCCTCAGACACTTAAGACCGAGGTTGAACAGCCTGAGGATGTAGCAACCATTACCGGCTTTATCGACATGGACGTCAAGCAGCTGTCCGATCTTCTGAAGGAGATGGGTTTTGCCATGTCCTTTGATGATATTATGTTCTGTCAGGGGTATTTCAAGAATACAGAAAGAAGAGATCCTTCAGTAACTGAAATGAGAATGATAGATACTTACTGGTCGGATCACTGCAGACATACTACCTTCCTTACCTGCATCGACAGTGTAAAGTTCGGGGAAGGCAAATATGCCAAAGTAATTGAAGATACTTATAAGGACTATATGGCAGCCAGAGAGGAAATATACAGAGGCCGTGACGATAAGGATGTCTGTCTTATGGATGTTGCCCTCATGGCAATGAAAGCTCTTAAAAAGCAGGGGAAGCTGGAGGATCTGGATTTATCCGATGAAATCAATGCCTGCAGTATAGTAGTTAATGCAGATATAAATGGTAAGAACGAAGAATGGCTTGTTATGTTCAAGAATGAAACACACAATCATCCTACAGAAATAGAACCCTTCGGCGGAGCTGCGACCTGTCTCGGCGGCGCCATCCGCGATCCGTTGTCAGGAAGGGTTTATGTTTATCAGGCTATGAGAGTGACCGGAAGCGGTGACCCCAGGACCCGTATGGAAGATACCATCCCCGGTAAGCTTCCGCAGAAGAAAATCACTACCGGCGCCGCCTCTGGCTACAGCTCCTATGGAAACCAGATCGGCCTTGCAACAGGCCAGGTTGCCGAAATATACAATGACGGTTATGTTGCAAAAAGGATGGAGATCGGAGCTGTAATAGGTGCTGCGCCAAGGAAAAATGTAGTGCGTATGCAGCCCGCAGCCGGAGATAAAATAATCCTCCTTGGAGGAAGAACAGGAAGAGACGGCTGCGGAGGAGCAACAGGTTCTTCAAAGGCTCACACCGAAGAATCACTGGTATCCTGTGGCGCTGAAGTTCAAAAGGGTAATGCACCTACTGAAAGAAAAATACAGCGTCTTTTCAGAAATCCCGAGGTAAGCACGCTGATAAAAAGATGCAATGACTTTGGTGCCGGTGGTGTATCAGTTGCTATCGGAGAACTGGCTGACGGTTTGGAAATAAACCTCGATATGGTACCAAAGAAATATGAAGGCCTTGACGGAACAGAGCTGGCCATTTCTGAATCACAGGAGAGAATGGCAGTTGTCGTTGACGCGGCAGATGTTGATAAATTTATCAAGCATTCAAATAATGAAAATCTTGAGGCTGTTGTTGTTGCTGAGGTTACTGCCGCTCCGAGACTTAAGATGAATTGGAGAGGTAAAAAGATAGTAGATTTAAGCCGCGAATTCCTTAATTCAAATGGTGCCAAGCAAAGAATAGATATTGAAATAGCAGCTCCTAAAGAGGAAAGCTATTTTGACAAGTACAATAATGTAAGAGTTGACGACCTAACTGAAAAATGGGTTGCTAATCTGCAAAACCTTAACAGATGCAGTCAGAAGGGACTTGTAGAACGCTTTGACTCCACAATAGGTGCAAATACAGTGTTGATGCCTTACGGAGGCAAAACCCAGCTGACACCTGCAGAAGGAATGGCTGCAAAGCTTCCGTTAATGGAAGGCGACACTACTACCGGAACCTTAATGTCCTATGGCTATAATCCTGAAATATCAACGTGGAGTCCATTCCACGGAGCAGTGTTCGCAGTGGTTGAATCGGTAGCTAAGATTACAGCTATGGGCGGAGACTATAAAAAGATCAGACTGACACTTCAGGAGTATTTTGAGAAGCCCGGTAAGGACGCAAAACGCTGGGGTAAGCCGCTAAGTGCCCTTTTAGGAGCATATTATGCCCAGATGAAGCTCGGAACTGCTGCTATCGGTGGTAAGGACAGTATGTCGGGAAGCTTTAATGAACTGGATGTACCGCCTACGCTGGTATCCTTTGCAGTAGATACAATTAATGTAAACAATGTTGTTTCCAATGAGTTTAAAGCAGTCGGCAGCAAGGTAGTGCTTTTAACTTTAGGATTGGACAAAAATAACCTGCCTGACTTTAATGAACTGGATAAGATTTATAGTGCTGTTCATAAAATGGCGGTTCAAAAGTCCATACTATCTGCAAGCTCTGTAAGAGAAGGCGGCGTAGCAGAAATTATAAGCAAAATGGCCTTTGGCAATATGATAGGTTTTGAATTTGATGATAAAATTGACGCAGCTTTATTGTTTAAGCCTCTTTATGGCTCAATTGTCCTTGAATTATCTGAAAGCACCGATATTAGTTCAGCTTTTGCGGGCTTAAACAGTACATTACTTGGAACTACAGCTGCCAATAACGAAATAGCTGTAAGAGGGACAAAAATGTCTTTGAGTATGCTTGCAGAAAAGTGGCAATCACCACTGGAAAAGATATTCCCCACAAAGGTCAGACAGAAGTTTGAAGCTCCCGTTGAATACAGATATGAAGCCGGCACTAAGGTTAAGCCTTCTGTAAAAGTTGCGAAACCGAGAATATTCATACCCGTATTCCCTGGGACAAACTGTGAGTATGACACAAAGAAGGTATTTGAAAATGCCGGAGGAATTGTTGAAACACTGGTAATAAAAAATATGTCCCACAATGATATAGAAGAATCCATTCAAGAGATGGAAAGATTAATAAACAATTCCCAGATCATAATGATTCCGGGCGGCTTCAGTGCCGGAGACGAACCCGAAGGCTCAGGAAAATTCATTGCTACGGCCTTCAGAAATCCTGTTGTTAGTCAGGCTGTAATGAAGCTTCTCAAAGAGAGAGACGGCCTTGTAATGGGAATATGTAACGGCTTCCAGGCTTTAATAAAGCTCGGTCTGCTGCCCTTTGGAGAGATCAGGGATATTGATGATAGCTGCCCGACGCTGACCTTTAACACCATCGGACGTCATCAGAGCTGTCTCGTAAATACAAAGATAACTTCAAACCTGTCGCCATGGCTGAACAATGTTAAGGTCGGAGATATTCACAGCATAGCCATATCCCATGGAGAAGGACGATTCACCGCCAGTGAGGAGGTACTGAAAACACTTGAAGCCAATGGACAGATAGCCACCCAGTATGTAGACCTGAATGGTAAACCGACTTATGATATAAGCTTCAATCCAAATGGCTCAATAAATGCTATTGAGGGTATCACAAGTCCTGACGGAAGAGTATTCGGAAAAATGGGTCACTCCGAGAGAATAGGAACAAACCTGTACAGAAATGTTCCGGGAGAAAAGGATCAACAGCTGTTTAAAGCAGGAGTTGATTATTTCAGAGGTTAATTATTTAGAACTAAGGTTGAGCAAAGTGAATTTTGCTTTGGTTTATAGCAGTTTATATTATTATGTACAGAAAGTAAGGTGGGGCAAATATGACCAGTAAAAAGATATTCAGGTATACAGCTATGTTTTTTCTTCTTGCATATCTTATATTATTGGCCTATCTTACTTTCTTCAGTTCCCGTTACGGCAGGGGAAATGAACATAGAGGAATAAATCTGATTCCGTTTTCAACTATATTGCAATACCTGACCGGCAGCATGGGAATCCGAAATGTGGCAGTAAATTTAGCTGGAAACATAGCGGCATTTATGCCGCTGGGTTTCCTTTTACCTTTTATAAAAAGCATGAAAATCAACAAAGTAATAATTATCACCCTTCTTGTAACCTTTATAATTGAGATAGCACAATACTTGACATACTCAGGGATAAGCGATGTTGATGATATATTGTTGAATCTCCTTGGAGGCGTTATTGGTTATTTCATTTCAAGAGCATTGAGCTCTTTCCGGAAAATCTTCATTTTATAAGATATGGATATTTCCAATACTTTAGTTTAGCATAGTCATTTCAGTTATTTATTTCCTTAGTATTTTAAAATCTGTATCAGGAATAATAATATTTATTATATGGCATACTTGCTAATATTATCGTTCTATGAAACAGGCTCAATGGATTTAGTTTCCTTGCAGACATTAGAAAAAAATGTTATTATGAAAACAAGTTAAAAGTACTTAATCGCAATTTAACTGTCTTTACATAACTATTTTTGTACGCGCTTTACGCGTAGATGGGAGGAATTATGAAAATATCATTTTCTACGCTGGGATGTCCTGGCTGGAGTTGGGAAGATATGCTCGCAACTGCTAAGGATATAGGCTTTGACGGTATTGAAATTCGGGGTATAGGAAATGAACTTTATGTTCCAAAAGCCAAGCAGTTCTCAGCAGATAATATAGATTTGACTATGAAGAAACTGAATAAAATAGGTCTTGAAATCCCTTGCCTTACATCTGCAAGCTATTTATTTGATAAATTAAATATTGATAAATATATTCAGGAAGCTCTGGATTATATAGATCTGGCTTCCAAAATCGGAACTCCCTATGTCAGGGTATTGGGAGATGCGCAGCCTCATGCAGGAGAGGTAGATATTGACTTTGTTATTGAAAATCTAAAGAAATTATCTCCTAAGGCCAAAGAGAAGGGTGTTAAGCTTCTGGTTGAAACCAACGGTGTTTTTGCCGATTCAAAGGTGTTGAAGGCCGCTATTGAAAAGGTTGGCTCTGATAGTGTAGGAGTTCTGTGGGATGTACATCACCCGATAAGATTCTTTAGTGAATCCATTGAGGAAACTTATGAAAATTTAAAGAAATATATTTGTTTTATTCACATAAAGGATTCTGTTGTTATTGACGGTGTAGTAAAGTATAAAATGATGGGCTGTGGTGATATCCCCATAAAGAGTATTGTCAGACTGTTAAAGGAAAATGACTATAAGGGCTATCTATCTCTTGAGTGGGTGAAGAGATGGTGTCTTGATCTCGAAGAACCTGGAATAGTTTTTTCACATTACGCAGGTTATATGAAAGGTCTGTTTGAATAATTTCGTAACAGATCCTTGTAATCGGTAAATTTGTACACCTCCTGCAATAGGCAGTTATTTTTACAAACATTAAACCTGTCCATTCCTTAAGTGGAGTGGACAGGAAATAATTGGGCATACATGGAAAATATGGTATCATTCTTGCAATATGAGATTTGCAGGAGATGGCCATGAAAAGGATACTAATTTGTATTTCTATTATTTTTACAATTCTTATCTCAGGCTGTGGTCAACAGTCTGTTACAATTCACAAGCAGGGCTCTTACCAGTTCGGGAATTCACAAATTAAACTTACAAAAGAAGTCAGGACACTTAATGTCTCAATAGACTCGGGAACGCTCCAGATATACTGCTGGGACAAGCCTGACATAAGTGTAAAAACAAAGCATACGGTACGGGACAATAAAACCGTGGAGCAGCTTCAAAAACTTCTTGAGAATTTCAAAGTTGATACAAGAATTGAAGAAGGTACTTGCTATATTGATGTAAACTATAGCGGTAATATAAAAAATTCAAAAGACGTGCTTTCTGAAATAGAGCTTACAATTCCCCGACGAATAAATTCTTTGGAAATTTCACAGGATCAGGGTGATTTTATTTTGCAGGATTTTTTTGAAGGAAATATCAATGCTACACTAAAGGCTGTGAATACAGAAATCAAGTCATTATCCGGAGGACTGATCCTTCATTGCGTAAAGGGTAATGTTCATCTTAACTCCGGAAAACTGGCCGGGGGTTCCCAGGTAAAAGTAGACGCAGGAAACCTGTATATAAAGACGGAATGCCAAAAAAAGTGTGACTATTCCTTTGAAACCGAAACCGGCAATATTGATTTAACCTTTCCAAAAGCTGCAGGACTAGCCCTTGATATATATGGAACAATATCCCACAACCAGTTTACAGGCTCCGAGGGAGATATCAATGTAAAAGTAAGTTCAAAATTCGGGAAAATATCAATAAATGCCTATTAAAATATGTAAAAAAAGAAAGAAAATTACAAAAATGTAAAAAATATGTTGACAATCATTAAAAATGTAATATAATGGAATTAATAGAACCTTCTTTATTCATATCCGGTAAACTTAAAATGATTATTACAAAAGAAACTGGAGAAAGCTAATGTCACTCATAAAGTTAATGATTCTGGACGATGATGATGAATACTCGTTCAATTTGTGTAATTCTCTTACCCACAATTTTTCAGAGACCTTGCTTGTCAATTATTGCAGTAATTCCTTCAACGTTGAGGAATGGATAAAAAAGATTGATCCCGATATTATTTTAACCTGTGAAAAGTATTATGCCGAGGTCAGAAAATTATATCAAAAAAGCATTTTGATTTTATCCTCTGGGAAAAGCAGCAGCGGTGTTTCGGATATTCCTTCAATTTATAAATACAAAGACGTAAACAAAATTGCAGGAGATATTATAAATAGCTACATAAACGCAGGAAATGTTATTAAGACATCGGGAGAGAAAAGCACAAAAGTATTATCGGTGTATTCAGCTTCCGGAAATGTAGGAAAAACCTCAATAGCAGTTGGAATAAGTACCATTTGCTCTTTATCCGGTCTTAAAGTCTTCTATTTAAATCTTGAACAGTTTCAATCTACAAATTTCTTTTTTTCAAGTGAATCCGAATTTTCCATGTCTGAAATAATCTATTACCTAAAAGATCAAGACAAAAATCTGGTATCAAAACTATCAACCATGAGATGTCAGGACCCATCAACAGGTGTGTTTTATTTTAAGGAAGCCAATAATTCCTTTGAAATAAATGATTTAACTCCCGGTGATATTAACTTTCTGATAAATTCACTCAGGGAGTGCGGACAGTACGATATTATTGTAATCGATACCGATTCACGACTGGACAGTAATTCGTTGGAAGTTCTAAATGCAGCCGATGAGATTATCTATATTTTTATCGATGAGGAAATTTGTTTACATAAAACAAAAGCTTTCCTAGAAAGTCTCAAAAAGCTTTCAAATTCTTCCACTCAATATACTTATTTGTATCACAAGATTATTTATGTAGCAAATAAAGTGTCTAGTCAGGGCCTCTCATTATTCTACAAATTCTTATCCAACGAAAAAACCCTTTCTGAAATTCAGTTCCAAGAGCATTTCAATTCTAAAAACTTCAGAATAATGGGAGGACCTGAAATAACCAATGCCTTAAAAAAGATTACCGGCAGGTATGTGATTTGATTTGACTACGTCGGAGCCTGGAGGATAAGCAGTTGAACAAAAAGCTGTTAAGTGAAATTAAGCTGTCAATTAATGATAAGATTGATTTAAAGCGGGATTTTACTGATGAGGATATTATCGAAATAATTGAAAAAACTGTGTTTGAAAAATCTAAAGAAGTCATTTTGAGAACAAATGAAAAGAAAGAATTAATATCTGCTGTTTTTAACTCCCTGAGAAGGTTGGATATACTTCAGCCTGTACTTGAAAATCCCGAGATTACAGAAATCATGATCAATGGTCCCAACGATATATTTATTGAAAAGAACGGAAAAAGCTACAGGCTGGAGCTTCAGTTTGAATCTATTCAAAAGCTGGAGGATATTATCCAGATAATGGTGACCGCAGTTAACAGAACGGTAAATGAATCAACTCCCATTGTAGATGCCAGACTTAAAGACGGTTCAAGAATAAATGTAGTTCTGCCTCCTATAGCGCTTAATGGACCAATTGTCACAATCAGAAAGTTCCCGGATAACCCCATAAACATTGAAAAGCTCATAGCGTTTGGTTCTTTGACTCAGGAGGCTGCCGATACCCTTAAAAAATTTATTATTGCAAAGTACAATATATTCATAGCCGGGGGAACAGGATCAGGGAAAACGACCTTTCTCAACGCATTATCAAACTATATCCCGGGTGACGAAAGAATTATTACCATTGAAGATTCCGCCGAACTTCAGATTATAAATGTCCCCAACCTTGTCAGACTTGAGACAAGAAACGCAAATCTGGAGGGACGGGGAGAGATAACTATAAGGAACCTGATAAGGACTTCTCTGAGAATGAGACCAGAAAGGATAATTGTTGGTGAAGTACGAGGGCCTGAAGCAATTGATATGCTTCAGGCCATGAATACAGGTCATGACGGTTCACTATCCACGGGTCACGCTAATTCCACTTCTGATATGCTTTCCAGGCTGGAAACAATGATTTTAAGCTCGTCAACACTGCCACTTGAAGCAGTTCGTAAACAGATTTCTTCAGCAATTGATATTATCATATTTCTTTCAAGACTTAGGGATAAATCCAGGAGAACCATGGAAATATCTGAAGTATTAGGCCTTGAGAATGGACAGATCAAGCTGAATCCTTTGTACACCTTCGAAGAAACCCATACTGACAATATCGTTTTATCCGACAAGGTTGCCGGATGTCTTAAAAGAACTTCAAATTCTTTGGTTAATACACAAAAACTCCGAAATTCCGGAATATTTGAGGAAATATGAGAAGCAGAAATCATTATAAAGGAGGGTTGTACTCTGCAGGACTATAATATTTATATAATTACTACAAGGTGGAAGTTGTTTTATATTTTAACGGCATCAGCAGCAGTTTTTGGTGTATCGTACCTATTCTACAGAAGTGTTATTCTGGCAGGTATTCTCAGCCCTCTTGGTATCCTTTATCTGAAATACAAGAGAAAGCAGTTAACAGCCAAACGAAAGCACGAATTAAACCTTCAATTTAAAGATCTTCTGACCTCTCTGGCCTCCTCACTGTCAGCCGGTAATGCTATAGAAAATGCCTTTAGCAGCGCATTGGTTGATTTGCTTGTACTGTACCCCAACGAAGACGCGAGTATTATCAGGGAAACCAGAATAATAATTCATAAGCTTTCTTTGAATGTGACAGTAGAGGAGGCCATTAAGGATTTGGCAAAAAGGTCGGATTTGGAGGATATAAACAACTTTTCCGATGTCATATGCATTTGTAAGCGAACCGGAGGCAATTTAATTGAGGCAATAAAAAATGCTTCGGGCATTATCAGTGACAAGATTGAGATGAAACAGGAAATAGAGACTCTTTTATCTTCCAGAAAGTTTGAACAAAAAATTCTGAATATTATGCCTGTAGCAATGATATTAGTTTTATCGGTTACCGCTAAGGACTATATCAGTCCTATTTTTACTACAATACAGGGAAAAGTTTCCATGACAGCATGCCTGATGCTGCTTTCGGGAGCATATGTTCTATCCAATAAAATTATGAATATTCGATTGTGAGGTCGCATGTTTTTACTAAAAATTGTTACCATACTGGTTTTAGCAGGAAGCATAACGTACTTACTTATTATACTTTTGACGAAACGTTCTGAATACTCCGATTACATAAATGCACTTGATAAGAAGGAGTTTTCACTAAAAAGTTTTTTTCCCGTTGGGTTTCATATTCTCGACAGGTTCAGCTATTCCTATAATACTTCCTATGACAGGAAAATACTTAGTTACCTTTCTGAAATATACGGGCAGGAGTACTCTGCTTTTTATATTAGGGTTATGTACGCAAATAAAATAGTATTAATAGCATTATTCATTCTTATTGAGCTCATAACCGGGCTTATTACAGGCTATGACCCCACATACATTGTATATGTCTTATTATTGCTTGTGTTGCTTTTGTTTTCCCAGGATCAAAAACTCGGCAGTAAAGTGAAGAAAAGGAGATTGGAGATACAACTGGAATTTCCCAATTTTATTAATAAGTTAACATTATTGTTAAATGCGGGCTTGACCATGTCAAAGGCCTGGGAGAAAATCTCATCTGACAGAAAACTGAATAATTGCAATAACTCCTTTTATTCAGAGGTTGATAAGACTGTAGCTGATATCAAAGCCGGAAGGAACGAGGCCGAGGCGTACAGCCAGTTTGCCAAAAGGGCTAAAACTCCGGAAATATCAAGACTTATGTCTACAATCCTTCAAAATACCAAGAGAGGCGGAAATGATTTGGTTCTTTCAATGAGACTTCAATCCAATGAATGCTGGGAGATGCGTAAAAATGCAATAAGAAGACTGGGAGAGGAGGCATCTACCAAGCTGTTGTTTCCCATGATGATTATGTTTTTTGCGATTATTATTATTGTTGTAACCCCTGCGATTCTCTCCATGCGGGGAATATCGTCTCAATTTTAAACTAATGGTGCTTTAGAAGATCAGATATAACAATAACTACATAGCTTGGCTGATAACAAATACTTTAAAAGGAGGTTTGAAAGATGAGTCCTATATTCAAGAGGTTTATAGCAGAGGAGGACGGCATGGGTACTGTTGAGGTGATAATTATTATTGCAGTATTAGTGGGTGTAGCATTACTTTTCAGAAAACAACTTATAAATTTTGTTAACTCAATAATTAATAACCTGTTTCCGGATGCGAGCAAGCTTGAAAACAATAAAACAGGTACGCAGGGTACACTTGGAGGCTAAAGGTCCTCCGAAGGTACGTAAGGCTCATAGCAGAGGGGAGAATTCTCCCCTCTGCCTTCAAATTCGCTCTGGGAGGAGAGGGAAGCTATAAGACAGATAGTACATAAAACAATAGCTAAAATGCATTTAATAAATGCTAAAGGAAGTTTTACCGTTGAAGCATCTATATTTTTTTCAGTGGTCTTTTTATTGCTGGTTGTGTTGGTCTATACCTTTATTATCATGTACCAGTACACAACCCTTCAAAGTGTGGCAAATGAAGCTGCAAACAGAGGGGCGGCATATTATGTAAAGCAATTTGAGGAAGGAACGAAATGGCCCCAGGAAAAAAATCCTTATTGGAGGATTTTTGATACAAACGACCTTGAGAAAAAGACTAAAATAGAAAACTATTCCCTTAAGGAACTGAAACCTTCTATTGTTAACGCAGAAAAATTTGCAAGTGCAGACACATCCTATAATATTCTAATCAAACAGTTTAGGCTTGGGCTTGAGGAACAATACCCGATTCCGGTAGGTGAGCTGCTTACTGTTTTCGGAATTTCGCCCAAGCTTGTCTTAAAAGCTGAAGCCTCATGTCCCATGGAGGACAATGCTGAGTTCATAAGAAACCTGGATATGGTCATCGATATTAAAAATTGCCTTATAAATAGCGATAATAAGTGGATCGGTGGCGGCTCAAAAGTCAGTGAGGTTGTGGATAAACTAATCAAGAAAAAATAAAGGTACGGTGAAAAGCCATGAAAGTTTCCAAATTAATAGGCTATAAAGGGTCAATAACTGTATTTGTCAGCATAGTTCTATCTTCTATTTTCCTGGTTGTGGGAACCTTTACCGATGCTGCAAGGATAAAACTTGCACACTCTCAGGTGCAAAGAGCGAATCAGACAGCTCTTTCTTCAGTGCTGGCCTGTTATAACAACGAGCTTAAGGATGAGTACGGACTGTTTGGCTTCTGTCAGGGCAACGATATTATTACAGATTGTTATGAAGAGTATTTTTCAAAGAACTTAAATATAGGCAGCCAGGATTTTCTTTACGGTTACAATATTGAAAATATTAAGCTTGAACAACTATTTAATCTTGAAAATAAGGAAGTTTTTGAAGAGCAGACCATGCAGTTTATGAAATACAGGGCTCCGGCAGAAATAGCTTCTGATTTACTTTCAAAAATAGAAGGGATAAAAAATATCTCCAAAGGCTCAAAACTTTATAAAAGAAAGATGGAAACAGATAAAAAAGCGGGAGTTATAGGCGAGTTACAGATGTTTTTGGAAGACAAAACAAATAAGATAAATAGCTTCGACATAGCTTCAAAACTTAGTGATTTGAAGAATAAAATTATAGAAAACAATAGGCTTCAAGAGAGTATATCGGATCAGCTTAACGATCTTCAAAGCCTTTATTCAGGTGAAAATGACAGTACAGCTCAGAAAGATTTACTTAAGAAAATAAGCTCTATTAAGGAACAACTAAGAGAGCTGGTACGGGAGAAGGCAGAGCTGAAAAGAACTATACTAAGCAACATAAATGAATTTAAGACATTTAACTCAGAGGCTAAGGAATATGCAAATAATATAACTTTAAAAAAGGATGAACTGCTGAACAAAATTGAAGAAGAACTTAAATTTGCCGACAGTAATCAGGAAGGCATAGAAGAAATTCAAAAAAACTATAAGGAAACCCTTTTCGGTATGAAAAAACTTGTTGGTGAAGATAACTCACACTCGGTAACCGGAAATTATGAAACAAATATTTACTATTGTCTGAATATCATTAATAAGGCTAATGGCAGTGAAGATGATTTTCTATCAGCTCTGGACAATTTATGTGTGCCAAAGGAAATAAATTATACCTTTAATAAATGTTCACAAGCCTCCTCCGACGACGAGGACAATCGGGGAAAAGTTAATCAGGAAATGAAAAAGGTCTTTTATCAAAAGGGTGAAATGAAGAGTATAGACAGTGATTTGCTAAAGCAGCTGCCATCAAGAAAAAGAAAGCTTCCTGAGGAAAACTCAGATTGGGATACCAAGGATTTTGATACTTCGAACGGTGCAGAAAAGGAACTTCAATATATTGCAGAAAAAGAAAACCGACTATCTCAGATAGCATTAAGTGTGGTAGAGGAATTATACCTTAATGAATATATAATGGGCTTATTCAGGCATGATGTTCCTCTCTTGAAGGGCGAGGAAGACAGTGCGGCATACAACTTGAGATCTGAGGACAAGTATAAGAGAGACGGTTTTTTCTCCTGTTATGAAGTTGAATATATAGTTAACGGTAATAAGGACGAAGCAGTAAATTCACTGCTAATTAAGTCAGAAATTCTTGTCTTACGCCTTGCTGCAAACGTAATACATATCTATTCGGACCCCTTGAAAATGAGCAGAGTTACCTGCCTCGCAGCTGCTTTAAGTAGCTGGAATGCGGGATTATCAACTCCTTTAATTGAAACCATGTTGATTTTTTCCTGGGCTATGTTTGAGTCCCTTTACGATCTGGAACAACTAAGTCTTGGGGAGAAAATAGCCCTCTTCAAAACAAAAGACCAATGGAAAACCGATATATCCGGAACTATTATTAACAAAAAAATTACTAATGCTGATAAAAACCCCTTCCTTTTAAGCTATCAGGACTACCTGAGAATATTTTATTGCTGACTGATAAAGAAAAAAAGCTTGCTAGAACCCAGGACATTATTCAGCTTAATGTAGGCCTTTCTTGTGAAGGTTTTACCATGGACAACGCTCATGTTGCATTGTCGGCTGATACAACAGTATCCATAAAGAATCTGTTTATATCTTTTCCGGTATTTACACCGGAAGCAAGAAGGAATATATCAAGAACAAGCATCAATGAAAGGATGCTTATTAGTTATTAAAATGTCTTATGACTTTCAATGGAGGGAGGCATATGAAATTAAAAACTTCAGAAAAGGGATCTATTACAGTGGAAGCTGCCATAATGCTACCATTTTTCATAATAGCAGTTATGGCCTTTGCCTTTATCCTTAAGGTGTATTATACAAATGAAATTATTCAAAATGCTCTGGCAGGGGCGTCCAGACAAATGAGTGCTTACAGTCTTCTATACTATAAAACCAATGCTGAAGAGGTCATCAGCAGCCTTGAAAGATTCAGCAGCTCAGATACTGTAAGTGATGCATTGGGAGATAATTGGTTAACCTCAATTATCCAGGAGGCGGGAAAGGATGCTACAGATCATGTTCGAACACAATTAGCCTTAGTTCCTGTGGCAAAGCTCATTATTCGCAATCAGCTTGAGGCAGAAAATTACAAGGACATTGATGAAAGACTTTCCGACTTAAATATAGCAGGAGGCTTTGACGGTTTTGACTTTTCAGACAGCAAAATGCTGGCTGATGGCAGGAGCCTTGATATTACTGTAAGTTATACAATGAAGTTTCCATTCCTCTCTGAGCTTTTTCCGGGGATGAGACTAAAGCAAACAGCATCCTCATGTATATGGGCAGGAGAGGACGGCGTGGGAAGCAACGGAGACGATGAGGATGACAATGCAAAAAGTGTTTGGGATATGACAAACATAAAACGGGGTCAGGAGATAAGAAAACGTCAAGGGGCAAATCTTCCCTTTAATTTTCCTACTGTAGCGAAGTTTGAGAACGGGACAGCAACCAGTATCAAGAGCCTTAACATAGACGAACCCTATTATAAAGATGCTGTAAGTCTGGAAAAGAAAATAACAGGATACATAAATAAGCTGGAGGAGTTTGACGGAGGAGCAAGCGGCGGAGTATCAATAAGCAGTTCGGATATTTCGAACAAGGTGTTGCTACTTATTATACCCGAAACTGAGTTGACACTCGTTCAGCGGAGTGTAATTGACAAGTGTATTCGTGTTGCTGCAAGTAAGGGTATAACACTGAAACCTGTTCAGGCATACGGTAAGAAGGGGGCAGGTGAAACACAGTCTGATAAGGGAGATAATAACAAGGGTAACACGGAGGGGAATTTTGAAGATGCAAAAGATTGAAAAGACACTAAAGATGAGTAACCTTACAGCAAACAGATATTTATTTCAAACAGTCATTATGCTTTTAATTTACATTGGAACTGAAATTCATATTCTTTTTACCAGGGATATAGGAGTTCCGGCAGTTATGACAGCGGTGCTGCTTTTTATCCAACTGGCTGCTGCCAGTAGTGATTTGCAAAACAGAACAATACCATTATGGCTTATCCTGTCTTCAATGGTGTTTGGAGCAGTATTCTTATGTTTTTCAAGTAACTTCATCTCAATAAAAGCACATATGTTTGGCGGTCTTTTGGCTTTTTTGATCATAGCTCCTTTAATTTATATATCGAAAGGTCAGATTGGGACAGGGGATTTGATGCTGCTAGTTGTAACGGGATTGTTTTCAGACTGGACAGGCTTGTTGAACATATTATTCTTATCGGTTTTGCTGTCAGGTATTTTTTCATTTTTTATAGTTCTTTTAAAAAAAGGCAGCGGTAGGTCTGAAATCCCATTTGCGCCTTTTATATTTCTGGCTACAGTTGTTGTAAACTTATAGAATTCGGGAGGTGATATATTTGGACAGGGATTTTGAAAATGATTTTGAGATTTTATTTGAAAATAATTCAACAACAAATTATCTGGTTTTAAGAGCTAAAGAAAATATTAATATACTAAATTATCAGGTACAAATGCTCTTAAATAATAAAATAAAAGGGTTGCTGGATTTCAATATTAACTACATAGGAGGTGAATTGAACTGCTTTTACAATGTTACGTCAAAATGTGCGTTAGCAAGCTTTATGTCCAGAAAAAAGTTCACTCGAGATGAATTTTTGGTAATGCTCCTTAACATTATGAATAATATTTGTCACATTAAAAATTACTTGTTATATGACTATAACATTTTACTGGATGAGAGATATATTTACGTTCAGCCTGAAAAAATGGAGGTTTTCTTTGTTTATCTGCCATTTAACAGAAGTAAAAATGACTATAAAACATTCCTGCTTAAGCTTGTGGTAGAAATGGCCAGATTCTGTGTAGAGGATAGTGATAATTACCTACAGAGAATTCTGGAATTCATCAGGAATGATTTATTCAGTCTCGGTACACTTAAAACTCAGCTTGAAATCCTTTTGGGAAGTGATATAAAGAGTATGGAGGTCAGTCAGAACACTTATTTTGACAACAAAAAAAGCTTATGTGACAATAATACTTCTGATATATCAGTTGAAAAAAACAGAGAGATTGTTTCAGGTAAGTTTTTAGATAATGATGCAGATAAGTTTTTTAATAGGCTTACTGGTAAGTTTACAGATAAACATTCAGAGCAACGATTAAAACAACGATCTTTAGACATTAAATCAAAGAATGTGAAGATACCTGCGGTTCACCTGACAGGTGACCACACCGGAAATACAAGACCGCCCAATGGGATAGATAGTAATAGACATAATTTAATAAACAAGAAAAAAACTCTTATGTTACCTTTAAAGCCCGGTGCGGTTAAGAACCTGCCGGCGCTGGGGTTTATATTTTTCCAGCCCGTTTTACTGATTCTATACATATTAACCGTTACCAGCGGCTTTGTTGACGCCGGCGGAAAGAAACTTGAAACAGCAATTATTGCCTTAGTTATTTTTGTGTGTATTGATGTGCTTGTATTTAGGCTCAACAGAGACAAGCTCAGGGCAGATAAAGGTGATAGTGTAGAAAATGTTGATAAGGATGCAGGCGCTGTCAGCTTTATTACTGGCAAAATGCGTGTCGTGAGCCAGGAGCAGCAAGCAATAATTGCTGAGCAGGAAAATATTAAGAAACAAATTCCTGCCCCTCGGCCGGTATACCATGGAGAAACCGAGATAATCAGAAAACCTAAGATAAAGGCAAGAGCGTACCTAAAAGAATTAGAGGGAGAAACTGTTATAGAACTGGATAAAAAGAGTATACTCGTAGGCAGGATGGAGGGCTTTGTGGACACTGCGCTTAAGAGCAGTGCTGTAGGGAAAATACATGCAGAGCTTTTATCAGAAGAGGGTGATTATTTTATAGTAGACTGCAATTCAAGAAATGGAACTTTTATAAATGATAAACGCATTGTGCCAAATTCCAGGATAAAAGTTCAGAATAATGATATGGTAAGGTTTGCAAATAAGGAATTTAAGTTTTTCAGTTCTGCTTTGCCAGGGGAGGCAGTGATATGATTGCGGCAAAGCTTCCCGTTTATATTATATTATTGTTGCTGTTTTCTCTTACGGTGATAAGTGATATTAAAACCTCTAAAATCAAAAATCTTCATGTTCTATTAGCTGCTTTATCAGGTATTATAATAAATACATATTCCAATGAAATGGAGGGCTTAAAGGCAAGTATTGCAGGCCTTGCAATTCCTGTAATTCTGCTGGGTATATTCTTTTATATGGGACTTTTAGGCGCTGGAGATATAAAGCTATACAGCGCAGTTGGTGCACTGCTGGGCTGGGAAGCCGGCTTATTCATAATAGGTTATTCCATGCTGATTGCCGGGGTAACAGCATTCATAAAACTCCTCGGTACAGGTGAATTGTCCAAAAGCTTCCGCAGTCTGGGGAATGACGTCCGGCTTTTGATTTACAGCGGAGGCTGTTGCCGGGGCCTGCCGGTAAATAAAAGCAACAGGCATATCATCAGGCTCTCTCCGGCAATAGCTTTTGGTACGGCTATTCATTCGGTATTGACTTTTATGAGTTGAACGAATTTATTACTCGCCTGGAACTTTGTATATTATATTTACTGCATTTCGACATAGCTTCAGAATATCTTTAAACTTCTCGGCTGCATCCTCATAACCGTTTTTGTACAGACTTCTCAGGTTTTCCGGATTCTTTTCAAATCTTGACACGTCAACCGGCATATTAGGTCTTATTATTACAGCCTTGTTTTCCTTTTCAAGCTGCTCTGACAAGCGGATACTTTCATTGTAAACCTTGTGCCTGTTCCTGATTGTTGCTACCAGGTTTGGATATTTCCTTAGAGCCAGTTTACACAGAGGGTAAAGCTTGCTTTTATTTTTTACATAACCGTTATGCCGGGTAAGTACTACTATGTGAATATCAAAGCCGTTAGCAATAGAGTAGCCTATGGGAATGGAATCTGATGGCCCGCCATCCACAAGCAGCTTTCCGTCTACTTCTACAATAGGAGATACAAGGGGAATGGAGCTTGAAGCCCTGACGTAGACTCCGTCAGTACTCATATCTTTAATAGGTGTGTAAACAGCCTTTCCGGTTATACAATCGGTAGAAACTGCAGTCAATCTGCAGTCTGCAGCTTTAAATTTATCATAATCGAAAGGTATCAGCTTATTCGGAATTTCATCAAACAGAAAATCCATATTAAAAATCGAGCCCCTGGTAAATAGGCCTGTAACACTTATATAACGTTTATCTAAACAGTAGACTGTATTGATTTCAAGATTTCTGCCTCTCTGACCTGAGATATATGATACAGAATTACAGGCTCCTGCCGATACTCCGATTATGTCCTGAAAAAATAGTCCCTGGTCCATAAAATAGTCCAATACTCCGGCAGTGTATAACCCTCTCATTCCTCCGCCTTCAAGTATCAAGCTTACTTTAGCCATATTCAAAACTCCTTAACACACAGTTGTAAAAAAAAACCAATTGCTATATTCTCACTGAATTATACCTCTTTTTTTATCTATATTCAACAATGCTTTATATAGCATTTTCAGCGATAATAATATTATATATTCTTTATAAAATTTAAATATAAATTCACTGAAAAATTTCGTAGAAGTGTTAATTTTGATATGTTAGGGTATATAATATTTATATATTTAAGTTTAGCTGAAGTACGCGGAGGTTATAAATGCCTACAATTGTTGAAAGTTCTTACGGGAAACTGTTTAAATATACAATGAAAGCTATAAATCCATTTAAAAAAGCTATAATAACAACTGATTGCAAAGTGCATAGAGTTATCAATATTCAGGCTTTGGAAATCTTGAAAAGCGATAAAAAAATTCAACAATTCAGATTCTTTTCCCAGTATTTATCAGAATTAAATTTTGGAGTAGTATGGGCGGATCAGGATTTTAAAAGCTCAGGTCATTTTTACAATCCAATTAAGGACAGGGGCCTTTACGGAAATACAAATGCTCTGACACTGGCGAGTAACTATTATACTTTTGCCCTGGGTTATTATGATGTTGGGGATATAAAACGGTCAATGTTTTTTCTTGGAGCAGCAGCCCATCTTGTACAGGATATGACTGTACCTCAGCATGCAAATATTAAACTGCTTCAGGAGCATCACAAGTTTGAAAAGTTCGTAAAGGATACTTTTATGAGTACACCAGAAT